>CAZLDQ010000017.1:13285-43790 GCA_964558295.1 uncultured Planctomycetaceae bacterium
CCCGCAGAGGAGGACGCCTCCCCCGCCTCACCCACCACGGTCAAACCAACGGCCGAGACACCGCCCGAAGCAGTAGCCCAGGGCCCAGAGCCCACCAAGATCGACGTTGAAGCCCAACTGGCGTTCCCGCTGCCCGGGTTCGTGGTCCCCGGGGTCTCCTTGCGCGATGCCTTGAAACTGGTTTCGCAACTCAGTCAAGTGCCAATTACTTTGGACCTGGACGCCTTGGCGCCGTTGGGCATCACGCTCGATGACCAAGTCACGGTTCGGCTTTCGCAAACCACACTGAAGGCCGTACTGGAGACGATCGTCGCCAGTCGGGGCCTCGCCTTCACTGTCGAGGCGGGACAAATCCTGGTTACTCGTCCACCGAAAGACCGCAGCGTACTGAGACAGTTCCGCGACACGGTTTCGGACCTGACCCAGGATAATCCCGTGGCCGCAGCCGAGTTGGTCGGCCTGATCACGAAGCTCGTGTCCCCCGACTCCTGGCAAACGGCCGGCGGTCGAGGGACAATCCAAGTGGCCGGCGATGCCTTGCTCGTCGTCCAAACGACGGCCGTACACGATCAGGTTCTCACGTTCTGCGAAAAGCTTCGCCTGGCGAGAGGCAAACCTCTCCAGAGTCAGAACGATCCGGCCAAATACCATCTGGCAACGAAGTTGGCACAAGCCCGGTCAGCCCTCAGCCAACCGGTATCGGTGAATTTTCCCGACCCCACGCCGCTGACGCAAATCGCGGCCGACTTGGAACAGGTCACCAAGACGCCAATCCTGATCAACTGGCTAGCCTTGAGCGCCGAACGGATCTCGCCCCAGGTGAAGGGGAAGCTCAAGGCCCATGACCAACCGTTGGCCCGGGCCCTCGATGCGCTGGTCCAGCCGCTAGGATTGGCCTACCGCGTTGTCGACGGAACGATGATCGAGATTACAACGGCCCGGGCCGCTAACTCCCGTCTGGAGTTGGAGTTCTATCCAATCGGAGACCTTTTGGACAAGGGTTGGTCGCAGGCCTCACTTACCGAACGGATCACCAGCGAGGTGGCCCAAGCTTCGTGGAACGAGGCGGGCGGCATGGGCATCTTAGCCATAGATGAGCCCTCGCGCTATCTGATCGTCCTCCAATCGCAAGCGGTTCAGGCCTTGCTGGAAGCCTCGCTGGCTCGTTGGACAAGCGGAAAAAAGTGATTCTCCCAGGTTTGCCTCTTGCTTTTTTTCTGAACTTGGTAAAAAATGAGCCTTCGGAAAGCAAGTTCACCCGCCGAGGTGACGATTGAAAGTACTATGAGTTCCTATCGCGCTGCTTACTATTTCTGGTTTTACTTTAGCCCGCCGGGTCGCGGGGCCGGAGATGGTTTGTAGCCTGAGGAACTAAACGACGACAAACCGAAAAAGCCCTGAGACCCGAAAGGATCTCAGGGCTTTTTTTGTTTTTCTAGCCGTCGATTCCCCCCAAATTCAAGTCAGAAATCCTCCAACAACCATCCCCAGTCTCTGGAAACAAAGGAGTCCTGTAATGATTGTCGTCATGAAGAAAGGCGCCACCTCCGACCAGATCAAACATATGGCCACACGGGTGGAAGAGTTGGGCCTGCGGGCTCATGTGATCCATGGCACAGAACGGACCGTCATCGCCGCAATCGGCGACAAACGGGACGAACACCGCTCGTCGTTGGAAAGCGGCCCGGGGGTAGCTGAAGTGGTCCCCATTCTCGCCCCCTACAAAGTGGCCAGCATCGAGGTCAAGCCGGAGCGGACGATCGTGCGGACCGGTTCGCTCAGCGTCGGCAATGGCCACCTGGGCATCATCGCCGGCCCCTGTTCCGTCGAAAGCGAAGAGCAGACGGTCGCCACGGCCCGGGCCGTAAAAGCCACCGGGGCCACAGCCCTGCGAGGCGGCGCCTTCAAACCCCGAACCAGTCCTTATAGCTTCCAGGGACTCAAAGAAGAAGGGCTGAAGATCCTCGCCACGGCCCGCGCCGAGACCGGCCTACCCATCGTCACCGAGGTCGTGGCTGGTGCCGACGTCCCCCTGGTGGCCGAGTATGCCGACGTCCTGCAAATCGGTGCTCGCAATATGCAAAACTACCGCCTCTTGGAAGAGGTTGGTGCCGCGGGCAAACCCGTGCTCCTAAAGCGAGGTCCCAGCGCAACCCTCGATGAACTTCTCCTGGCCGCCGAGTACATACTCAATGCAGGCAATCAGAACGTCATTCTCTGTGAGCGGGGAATCCGCACCTTCGAGAACCACACCCGTTACACGCTCCCCTTGGCCACGGTCCCCTGGCTCCACGAGCGAACCCATCTGCCCGTAATTGTCGATCCCAGCCACGGCACGGGCCACGTTCAGTTGGTCCCCAGCATGGCCGCCGCCTCCGTGGCTGCGGGCGCCGATGGGCTGATCCTGGAAGTCCATCCCAATCCCGAGACTGCGCTGAGTGACGGCTACCAATCGCTCGATTTCGAGGAGTTCGCCGCGACAATGCGTCTAGTGCGGAAGGTGGCCGAAGCGGTCGGAAAGATCGTCGAGCCTTGTACGGTGGATCATGAAGAACCAGCGGCCCTTGCTGGGGCGCAGGTAGTTCAACGGCATGCTTCCGTATCAAGAAATAGTTGATCAGCGGGAGAGGCTTAGACTATAGTGGAGACCGAAGCCGACAGTGTCTCTCGACTTCCCCACCTGAAGTTCATGCCTCCCAGGAATCCTGCCATGCGTCTGCCTTGCTTTCTTGCCGTCGTTCTGGCTCTCTGTGCGTCAAGTCTCGCAGCCGAGCAAGCGCGGGAGACACTCGATCGCGGCCTGATCGCAAGACCGGTCGCCAACGGGAAAGTCTATCTCAGTTGGCGTCTCTTGGAGTCAGATCCCTCTTCGGTTGCGTTCAACGTGTACCGCCGTTCGGGAAGCGAAAAGAGCGCACAGTTGAATCCGGAGCCGATCGTTAAAACCACGGACTTTCTGGACACGACCGCCACGGAAGGAACCGAGTACACTTGGTTGGTCAAACCGGTGATCGATGGCCAGGAAGTCTCCCCGTCGGGCGAAGCCAAGGCCACGCCCACGGCCAAAGACACCAAGCCCTACATCTCGATCCGTTTGGACGGCAACCACACATTCCAGAAGGTGGGCATTGCCGATCTGGATGGCGACCGGAAGTATGATTTCGTGATCAAACAGCCGAAGGACAACATCGACCCTTGGCATCTCTATTGGAAGCCCAGCCCCGAGACCTACAAACTCGAAGCCTACACAAATGAAGGCCGTTTCCTGTGGCGCTACGACCTTGGCTGGGCAATCGAGCGAGGCATCTGGTATTCGCCCTACGTGGTCTACGATCTCGACGGCGACGGCAAGGCCGAAGTGGCCGTCAAGACCGGTGAAGGCGATCCACGCGACGCCGAGGGAAAGGTCCAGGATGGCCCGGAATATCTCACGATCCTCAACGGCCAGACCGGCCAGCCGCTCGCCCGTGTCGAGTGGCCCTCGCGTGAAGGCTTCAAGGACCCGCACCGCTACAACTACTTCTGCCGCAATCAGATTGGCGTGGCCTATCTTGACGGCAAAAGGCCTTCCCTAATCGCCGCCCGCGGAACCTACAACATCATGAAGGCCGTCGCCTATCAGTTCAACGATGGCACGCTGCACGAACAGTGGCGATGGGACAACGGCGACCTGGAACGCCCGTGGCAAGGGCAGGGAGCTCACTGGATGCACGCGGCCGATGTGGACGCCGATGGTCGCGACGAGGTGCTCCTCGGTTCAGTCACGCTCGACGAGAACGGCAAAGCCTTGTGGAGCACCGGACTCGGACACCCCGATCACTTCTACCTGGGCGACATCGATCCGGATCATCCGGGCCTGGAGATCTATTACGGCATCGAGACCCGAGGCAAAAAGGACAAGATGTGCCTGGTCAACGCCAAGACTGGCGCAATCCTCTGGGGGCACAACGAGCCGACCACCCATATCCACTCCTCCGGCCTCTGCTCCGACATCGATGCCAAACATCCCGGCTCCGAGTGCTACAGCGGCGAGCGCGACTTCAAAGACAAACGTTGGCTGCGTGACTGCAAAGGGAATGTTCTGTCGACCGAGGACCTCGGCGGCCTCGCGCCCCGAGCCGTCTACTGGGATGGCGACCTGCAACGCGAGTTGCTCATCGGCTCCCAAATCAGCGACTACCCGGAACGCAAGCCGGTATTCCAAATCGAGGGTCAGATGGTCGCCGTGGCCGACATCCTTGGCGACTGGCGCGAAGAGATTATCACCAGCCTGCCGGGCGAACTGCGGATCTACGTCACGACGATCCGCGCCACCGACCGCCGGCCTTGCCTGATGCAAGACCCGATCTACCGGAACGATGTAATCCATGCCGCCATGGGCTACTACCAGGTCCCAATGATCAGCTACGACCTGACCGCCGGACGACGGTAACGCTCAAGTCGTGGGGATCTGTGAGGAACTCGCAGAGGAAAGCACGCTTTGGGGTGCCACGGCCGACCGCCCTCTCTTCCGCAACTGCGATATAGGCGACAGGGGAAACGACATTGTACTGCCCATGCTGCCCGAGCCGACTGCGTTGCTCTTGGCGGCCGCCGACCTCCTGGGGCTGGTTGCTCTGCAACGTCGCGTCCACCAAAATACCCCCGACCGGCTCACCTCACCTGTTGCAACAACAAATTGATTATGGCGGCGAACCCCTGATAGAGATCGGCCTGCTTGACCTCGACAACCTGAAGACCGCTTGGCGCCTCGAACGTGGCCTCTTCGACGGGCGCATCCAGCTTCCAATCACGGATGACCACCTTGCCAGCAACGCCGCCAGCGTCAAATTCAAGCTGCCAAGGCGTTGAACCGTCTTCCGCGAAGGAGATCAGCACATGCCCCGGATACTTCTCCTTCGCCGTGATGCATACGGCCGGGTGATCGTCAATCGCCGCAGCAGATTCCACCGCACCCCACTGATCGAGCGTTTCCGGCACAAGGTCCAGACATCCGATCAGCCCCGCCACGATCTGAAGATTCGCGCGATACGTCGGATTGACGCAGCAAAGCGGATTGCGATTTCCCCCCGGCTCTTTGATCCCCTTCAGAACCCGCTTATCGGCAACAACCATCCAGGGAAACTCATTCTGACCCGCGGTGACTTCCCCCACCACGGGAAGCCGGCATTGCAATCCAAACTTGTAGTCCGCTCCACGCACCAACCGCACGCGAGCCTCCCGTGGCTTCTGCCCTTTCGGACCAACATAGACATCCATTTCCAGCCGATGACAACGGCCCAGCAAGGGTTCCGCAGTGAACATGCTCATGGTTTGACGGAGGAAAGCCGAGGCACGTCCAAGGGGCGTTGTTGCTGGGGTCGCTGCGGGACGACTCGGGATCACGTCGGCCGGCAGATCTTGCGAAAAAAACTCGGTGATAATCTGCAACGATTGCGGCAACGCGGCGATGAAGCGATCATGCTCGACACCATCAATCCACACGACCCGTTCGGCAATGCCCAGAGCCGCGGCCAACTTCTCGGTACAAGCACGGGGAATAATCTCATCCGCCGCCGCATTGATCATCAACACCCGACCTTGCTCCGCCCGCAAGCGCAACGCGGGGGCCAACGTCAGCGGTTCCACCTTGGCAACCTCCGCGAGAAGGGCAGCCCGTTCGTCCGCCGGAAGCTCCTCGAATCGCTTGTTCAATCCCCGGGTATAACGAGCGTGTTGCAGGATGGTCACTAAATCGCCCCCCGCCAAGAATAGGCTGGTGCGGAAGAACCGCGGATCGGAAGCCGCCGCCGACGCGGCAATGATCCCTCCCAAGCTCACGCCGCTCAGATCGATGCGTTTGGGATCAACCTCCGGTCGCGACGCCAGTAAATCGGCCGTTCGGCGGATGTCTTCAATCGATTGGAGCAACATCCCTAAGAACAACGGAGGCTCTCGGAGCAGTGCGTCCCAGCCTTCCGCCTTCGCACGTTCCCCGTAGTAAGGGAGCGTTGGCATGATGGCCAGAATCCCGCGCCGGGCCAACACCGAGCACGCCACATCGGTTACACGCATGTCGCCGTTAAGGATGTGCAACACGATCACGGCCGGACGCTTCATACTCTCGGGCGTAATGTCATCAGGCAGATAGAAATCCGCCCGAATCGTATTGTTCTGCTCAACGGCGGTCACCACCGGCGAGGGATAGGTCATTCGGTAGACGCGAAAACCGTCACGCTGGTCCAGCAGCGTCATCCGGTACTCAAAAGGCTTCTCGTTGTAGGTTTCCGCAACGGAAAACGTCAGCGAGGTTGAAGCGGGAACTGGTGTTGGCTCTGCCCCGTGCGTCACGGCCGCTAGGGCCACCACTACGATCAATCCGCCTGCATGCGGACACCAACGCCTCTGCATTTTTCGTCCCCCAAATCAGAGTCTCTCAAGCGGTCCAAAGCCCCAATCACCACCAACCGGTTACGTCCCGTTACCTGTTCTTATTCGCTGTACGGCAGAAAATCTTGGCCCCTTTCAACCCCATTTGAACATACCCGATCGACCGGCTTGGTTTCCAGGCGTTTTCTCGGGAAAAGCCTCCTCCCCAGTACGAAAATGGAGGCCAGAACAACGCTCGCCGCCCGCCCCCCCCTGCGTTGTGGACCGCTCAGGTGTGAGGTAGAATAGTAGGACTATTGAGAACTGAACCTTTGCCCGATCATGGGACCGGCCGACCTCCTCGCCGCTCGCTGCAGGCTTGCCCCGGCAACTTCCAGTCTAGAACACTCGGTGAAACCATGAAACGCTTTCTTGTTCTTCCAATCGCCTCGCAAACAAACTTTTGGGCATCTGGTTTGGCACTGGGGATTCTCCTGTTCTGGACAACGGGAACCCACGCGGCAGACACTCGGAACGGCGAAGTGCGAGTATTGAGCTACAACATCCGCATGGGAACGGCCAAAGATGGCGAGAATCATTGGGACTGCCGCAAAGCGGCCCTCATCGCAACGATCAAAACCTTGGACCCCGATCTACTCGGCACGCAAGAGACCTTAGGCTTCCAACGAGACTATCTTGCCGCCAACCTGCCGCAGTACGACCATCTCGGCGTGGGCCGCGAGGATGGCCGTGAACGCGGCGAAATGATGGCCCTCTATTACAAGAAGGACCGTTTCGAAAAACTCGACGGTGGTCATTTCTGGCTCAGCGAAACCCCCAACGTCGCCGGTAGCAAGAGTTGGGACAGTTCGCTCCCCCGCATGGTCACCTGGGTAAAGCTCTCCGACCGTTGCAACCCGGGCACTCCGCCGATCGTGTTCTTCAATACGCACTTCGATCATTTGGGCGTCCAAGCCCGACTCCAGTCGGCCCGACTGCTTCGCCGCCAAGTGTTGACTCTTGGACAAGGCGGTCTGGTGATCGTCACCGGCGACTTCAACTCAGGCGAAGGGAGCGAGCCGTACCAGGCGCTGTTCGGCCCCGTCGACGCTCACGACTCTCCTCTGATCGACACGTTCCGCGTTGCTTGTCCCAACCGGACCGCGCAGGAAGGAACCTTCTCCGGTTTCAAGGCCGACGCCACGGGGGGCGCAAGGATCGATTGGATCGGCGTCTCACGGAATTGGCAGGTGCTGCACGCCGGCATCGACCGCACCGCCACCGACGGCCGCACCCCGTCCGACCACTTTGCCGTCTTTGCCGTCCTGCGACCAGAAGTCCTCTCCACCCAATAGGCCAACCTCGGCAAACCCCATCGGACGTCTCAGCAGGCCGACTCGTCAGTTCTCGTGCCATGCCCGCGATTGCCAGCAGAACCGGCGGCTGCTGTTGACGTAAAGTCTCCCCCAGCTGGCCAACCATCTGGGGCATGTCGTCAGGTGGCGAAGCCACGCCATGCCTCCTGCCTGGCGATGACGTGTTGCCCCCTTCTATCGGTCGTATTTCCGCCAGCCCACCATACGGCCTAGCCCGAAAAGTCTTCCTAATCGTCACGGCAACACTGGCAGACTGGGTAACTCGGGCTAAGAGTGCCACTCTGCAGAATGAAAAGCTATCGAACAAACCTGATAGTCCGAATACTACAGATGAACGGGGCTTGTGGTTTGTTGCGAAGGGAGGAGTCATGCGGGCGATACAACGAGAAGCAGGAAACCTGGTTTCAGGGCAACCGTGTGGTCCCCGTCATCGTCAAAAGGGTTATCCTACACGTCACGGCACTTGGAAACGACTGGTTGTAGGAGCCCTTTTCCTGGCTCTCCTTCCGGGGTGCACAAGTTGGAGCGAATACATTCACAATGGCTTCAAGGTTGGCCCCAACTACCGTCGGCCGGCAGCCCCGGTCGCCGAGCAGTGGATTGACGCCACCGATCCAGCTGTGAGCAGCAGCCCGGCCAACGATGCCGCTTGGTGGCAGACGTTCAACGATCCGACGCTCAACGAACTGGTGCAAGTCGCCTACCAGCAGAACCTGTCCTTGCGGGTCGCCGGATTGCGAATCCTCGAAGCACGAGCACAACTCGGAATCGCCGTCGGCGGTCTCTTCCCTCAATCGCAAGAAGCTTCAGGCGGCTACACGCGAATCGGTACCAGCAAGAACGGGCGCCAAGGAGCGTTTGGCAACAGGTTCTACGACGACTGGAACGTCGGCACCTCGCTTGGCTGGGAACTCGATTTCTGGGGCCGATTCCGCCGGGCAATCGAAGCAGCCGACGCAAACCTCGATGCGTCGATCGAAAACTACGACGATGTCCTAGTCCTCCTTTTGGCTGAAGTAGCACAACGCTATATCGAAATTCGCACGACGGAACAGCGATTAGAATACGCCCATAAGAACGTCGAGATCCAGAAGGGGAGCTTGCGACTGGCGGATCTGAAGTTCCGCAATGGAGTGACCACCCGTTTGGACGTGACCCAGGGGCAGTCCAATCTGTCGCAAACCGAAGCGCTCATCCCGCCCTTGGAAGCGGCCCACCGCCAAGCCACGAATCAGCTTTGCATCCTGCTGGGAATTCCCCCGAGAAAACTGGAAGACGTGCTCCATGGACCGGGGAAGATTCCTTCCGCCCCCGCACAGGTAGCTCTGGGCATTCCGGCAGAACTACTGCGACGCCGGCCCGACATCCGTCGCGCCGAGCGCGAGGTAGCCCAACAGAGTGCCCAAATCGGCATTGCCCAATCCGAGTTGTATCCCCACTTCTCCATCACCGGCTCGATCGCCCTCGATGCGACGAAGTTCGCCGATCTATTCGATGCGGGTTCCTTTGCCGGCAGCGTTGGCCCCTCGTTCCGCTGGAACATTCTCAACTATGGCCGGTTGGTCAACAATGTCCGTGCCCAAGATGCCCGCTTCCAGCAACTCGTGGTCCAGTATCAACAGGCGGTCCTTCAAGCCAATGCCGAGGCGGAGAACGCCGTGGTCGCATTCCTTAAGGATCAACAGCAGGTCAAGTATCTCGCAGAAAGCACAACGGCAGCCGAACAATCGGTCGGATTGGTACAGGCGCAGTATGACGCGGGGCACAGTGATTTCAACCGTGTGTTAACCGTTCAACAGACTCTGACCCAGCAGCAAGACCAGTTGGCCATCGCCCAGGGTCTCGTAGCCCGCGATCTCGTGCAGCTCTACAAAGCCCTCGGTGGCGGCTGGCAAATTCGGCTGGCAGGCCCGGCCGCGCCAAGGACGGTAATGAACGCCGAGGGAGAACAAGAACCGACCCCCGCCCCGCCGCAAACGCCGCCTCCCGCCGCCCGGCCCTGATCGCGAGGTCGCACGTGTCCCGGAGTATTCCCTAACGACAGAAGGACCTTCCTATGCTAACCCGTTCGGCTTCACTGCTGGCACTCCTGCTTCTCCTCGGCCTCGGTCAGACCGCCTGGGCGGGAGAGACGTGTGACAAGCCGCTCGGCTGCACGTTACAGTGCACACGTTGTGCCGTGCTTCCCTGCGTCTGTCCCGACGACTATTGTCCGAAGCCGATGCCCTGCATTCCCTGCCCACCGCCGCATGGCTGTGTCGATGACTATTGCCGGAAACCGTTGCCGTGCATTCCTTGCCCCGCGCCATGCGTCTGTCCCGACGACTACTGCCGCAAGCCGCTACCCAACTTCTGCTGGCCAGTCAACTACCAGTTCTACCGCTGCCCACCGCCGGTTTGCAACACAGCGGGCAAGCCCGCCAGCTAAATGGCAAGGGATGGAACACAACAACCTGGCCTAAGTCGGCTACTTCAGCAACGGTTTCAACGCAGTCGCCCAAAGCTCATAGCCTTGTTCCGTCGGGTGGCAGAAATCGCTCATCAGACTCCGGGGAATCTCGCCCCCAGGCAGCAAGAACTGACTACCAATATCGAGGAACGTGATCCCCGAAACCTTGCCGAACTCGGCCAGAAGCCCATTGAGCTCCGTGATCTTCGCGCGAACTGGATTATCCGCCGTAGCGCCGCGGGGAAACACGCCCATCAATACGATTTGCGTCTCCGGCGACTTGGACCGGATCCGAATACAAATCGCCCGGATGGCTTCCGCCACTTCCGCCGGCGTGTTGGCCTTCGCATTCTTCGTACCGGAAAAGTTGTTCGTCCCGATATTGAGTACCACGTGGCGCGGATGCAGCCCGTCAAACTCGCCGTGCTCAAATCGCCATAGGACGTTTTGCGTCCGATCCCAGCCAAACCCCAGATTCAACACTCGTCGGTCGCCAAACAATCGCTTCCACGCTTCCCGGCCACGTTGAATTTTGGCTTCCGGCGTCCCGGCCCAGAAATGGGTGATCGAGTCGCCAATCATCACCACCTCGGGATTTATCTGATCCTTCACTCGAAGCACTTCGATATGCCGGGCGTACCAGTCATAGGAATCGTTTTCGAGCTTGGGCACGGGGATCAAGGCCGTGTTCTCCGGCAACGGGCCGTCCCGGCGTGTGTCGCCCATCAACTCGGCCAACTTCGGCTCCATCGCCTTGGCCCAGAGCAACGCCCCCTTCGGCGAGGGATGGAGCAGATCGGGCATTAGTTCCGGATCGATTGAGCCGTCCAGTCGGAGAAATACATGGTTAACGTCCAGATAGTGGACCATCTTCCCGTCAGCCAACCGCGCCACCAACTCCGAAGCTCGCAGGTTCGTCTCAAACCGCCGCTTGGCGCTGCCACGTTCCACCTCCCCCTTCTTGTAGACATTCGTGCGTGGGAAGATCCGCAACAGCAAAATCTTCGTTTCGGGCAGCTTCGCCCGCAACAACTCAACGATTGCCTTCGTCCCCTCGGCGATCTCTTCGGGTGTATGAACGATCGGATAATTGGCGTCGTCCGAATTGTTCGTGCCGATCAGGAGCACGGCCACCTTGGGCGACTGGTTTTCCAACTCCCCATTCTGCAAATTCCAGAGAATGTTTTCCGTCCGGGCGCCGCTGTAACCCAGGTCAAGCGTACGACGCGAAGCGAAGAACTGATCCCAGACGTCCTTGTAAGCCGGCAGATCAAGATTATGGGTAATCGAATCACCAATCAGAAGCAAATCATACTTGGCCGTCCGTGCCGCCTCGACCTTTTGTTGGTGCCGAGCCGCCCAGCCTCGCTGTGGTACCGGGACCACAGCCGTACTTACTGCCGTTTGCGACCAAGCCGGCGTCGCCAAGACCGCCAGGACCATGGTCACCCCAATCCCAATTCGCGTCCAAGACTCTCGTAGGTGTCGCATCCGATTACTCCGATCCTCTCCAGGTGCTAACCCCAATGCTCAAAACTGCATTATGCCTCCCCCTCGGGGGCGACACAACTAGCCAACTCTTCAGGATGTGCCAAATCTTCCTGGCAACTCCGGCATCCTGCCTGCCCGTAGCCTAGGGTATCCTGCTTGCGTCGTGGCATAAGGATCTGTCTTGGTTCACTGGGAAAAGGAATCTTGGGCAGGCTGAGTTGGCAGTCTGAGGTAATGGGGCGAAAGGTTGTTTGAAGCAGTCTCTGGGGCTCTACCCCAGCCCTCGGGATTTGTCGCATTCGTGTTATGAGCGAGGGTGTCATGTCACGAGACCTCTCCCATAGTGAAAGAAGAAAACGAGTCCGCAGACACACTCGCCCTAGCCGTGGCAAAACAGACTCCCTCGGAGACTGCCTATCCTTGGTGAGATTTGTCATCGAGCACGGAGGAGCCGAAACGATGGGAGATGACCGCCACTTGTTCCACCAGCAAACGGCCCAGCCGAGGGAAATCTTCTTCGCGTAAGCGGAACGACGGGCCAATAACCCAGAACGCCGCCAGCGGATGCCCTCGATGGTTGAACACAGGCGCGACCATGCAGTGGAGCGAGTCGATTTCCTCACCCCGTTCGACGTAGCCATGGGCATGCAACGTAACAAGGGTAACAAGGATCCGAAAGACGCTGTTCTTGGGGAGTCTCAGTTCCCTCGCAATATCGCTCACCCCCCACGGTTTCGCGTACAAGGCGAGGAACTCCAAGATTCATAAGGCCAGTTCCAGACTCAAAACCTGATAGCGTTCCAACGCCTTTGGCTCTGCTTTGCGGTTTGACGATTTGCTCACAACACGTCAGACCGGACAAAACCTCTTCTGATCCCCCCACTCTGCGTCTATTGTGCAAAACGCCGTTTGCTATGCCAACAGGGAACCAAAAGGGCTGACAATTTCACCAGAGGAAGTCGCTCACCCAATTGTGGACAGAGAAATCCGCCTATTTGGACAACAAGTCGAAATCGATCTCGTTGTCCCGCGGCTTGACATCGGCCCTCAACTTGCTTTTGGCGTGGTAGCGAGCCGGCAGACGTTCGGTGGAGAGGTCGTCCCGGCCGTCTACAGCGGTGCGAATCTGCACGGTGTGAGCACCGATCACCGCGCCATACTCGTCGGCGGTATACTGCAACCGGTAGCGGCCATCTTCATTGCTTTCGGCACTGGAAGGACGGCCGGATGCTGGCAGGAATTGAATCTGGGCGTGTGGCAAAGGCTGGCCATCGAGGGTGATTCGGCCCGTCACCTCGCCGAGTTCCGGAAGATCGGTTCGGGTACTACAGCCGGATAACGAAAAAATGCCTGTCACGGCTAAGCCCCAGGCTGCAACCGTAGGCAGCCGCGCAGGACGGCGCAGAAGGTGCCAGAACGAAAGGGGACAAGCCATCGGATGGCTCCTCAAAAAAGCAATTACGTGTGACACTGGCGTCGCCGTCACGGATACGGAAGAACGCTCTTGCACCGATCATGAAATCCCGAGGTCGCAAGAATCGGAAGTCAGAACTCGCCGATGACCTGCCCGTCATTGCGTGAACCAAGCTTCTGATAGGTGCTCATGTTGGTTGGACCGTTGTTCGCCGCATCGATGGTCTGGCTAACAAAACGCGCAGACCCGTCAGCCAGCAGGAATTGACATCCGCCCGGGTGCATGCTGCTGGGACCATATTGATAGCCCGTGCCATTGATGAGCCCCCATGAGTTGCGCGTGAGCGTCAACGCATTGCGGAGCGACTCGTAGCCCCACGCTCCACAGTAGTAGTTGGGCTGTGAAGCGCTCGTAGATTGCTGGATAGTAGTTCCCGCCCAAACACCTCCGAGCCAAACGGAACCGTGGGCCGTTCGTTCGGAGAAGGCAAACGTGTTGGAAGTGCCATCCGTGATGTCGCGCATCTTCGTGGCAGTATTATGGTAAAAGATGCCGTCGGAACCGCTCGACCAACACCGAATGTCTTGAGTCCCCATGATCCCCAAGTAGTTCGACACGCCGATCTTGTAGCCATTGATCGTCAGATCCGGGCTTTGAGAGCGATCTGGCTCATCGCTGGATGGACACAAGTAGCCACTCAAGATCGTGCGAGCCAATTGCAGTGTCGTTGGATTGCTCAAATCCATGGCGTTATGGGTATTCAACTGATCGTAGAGACTCTTCTGTTCCACGAACGGAAGCAGATAGGCCGTCACAATCCAGCCGTGACGATCAATGAAACCAGGCGGAAAGGACTTGTGCACGTCATGATAATTGTGCAGTCCCAAGCCGATCTGCTTCAGATTATTGCTGCACTGTCCACGCCGTGCCGCTTCGCGTGCCGCCTGTACCGCGGGAAGCAACAAAGCAATCAGGATACCGATGATGGCGATGACCACCAACAATTCGACCAGCGTGAACCCACGTCTGGCGTTCAGCAGCGTGACCATGGCCTGACCCTTTCCGAAAGGAGAAAAGGAAGATCAACAGCCCCCTTCAAGCAGGGCAAATTCATTCTAATACCACACAGAAAACGCAGCAATGATACTCTGCGTCATACCGTTTAATCGGTTACGACATTCGCTCCCCCTACGCCCCTTGCCAATTGACAGTCCCCCCTCGAAAATGCGTGCATGACCGACGCACCGCCTCCGAATGTCGAGAATCGCCACCAAACGCCTGGATACCATCCATTGGTTATTGTGTTAGTAGCGGCATGCGCCGGGATTATCACGGATCGATGGTTTGAGGTGCCACTTGTGGTGTCGTGGACTTCGGCGATCGGCATGTGGGTGGGCTGGTTGGTGTTGTGGCGGCGCAACTGGCAACGGACTAGTGGCGTAATGCTGCTGGGGACCGTGGCCGGATGGGGGGCGGCGTGGCATCATTGTCACTGGTGCTTGTTTGCTGACAATGAGTTGGGGCACTAGGCAAGGGCGATTGCCGAGCCGGCGTGCGTTGAGGCGGTAGTTGTCCATGCTCCTGCAAGGTTGCCGGCGTCAAAGCCAGACCCCATGCGGGCAATCCCGCAGTTTGACCGGACTCAGGTAGAACTGGCCGTGGCCGGCATTCGCGACGGATCGCAGTGGCGTCCCACCTCGGGCCGAGTTCGGTTGACAGTCAACGGGCACTTGCTGGGTATTCACACGGGCGATCGGGTGCGGGTCTTCGCACAGATCTCGGCCAACCGGCCACCGGAAAACCCTGGACAGTTCGACTACGCGGCCCACGAACGGTCCGAACGACGCCGTTGTCGGCTGTGGGCCGATTATCCCGACTGCGTTACGCGAGTCGAAGCAGGCCGAAGATGGAGCCCAAGTCGGTGGTTGGAAGAAATACGTTTCCAAGGGGATCGAGCCCTCCAGGAGCATTTGAGCGAGGACAACTACGGCTTGGCCACGGCCTTGCTGTTGGGACATCGGGAGGAACTCGGCAGCGAAGGGATCGATCCGTTCCTGGAGACGGGCACGATCCACATCTTGTCGATTTCCGGGCTGCATGTAGGAATTATCGCCGGCACAATCTTGTGGCTGTTGCGTCTGCTGGCAGTCCCTCCACGTCGCATTCTCTTCGCGGTTGCCATCTTGACGACACTCTACACCTTGCTGACCGGAAGCCAGCCGCCGGCAGTCCGGGCGTTGATTCTGGTACTGATCATGTGCGGATCGAACTGGCTCTATCGCCCCTCGTTGCCCCTGAACTCCCTGGCGACGGCAGCACTCGTGGTACTCTGGTTCAACCCGACCCATCTGTTTAACATTGGCGTGCAACTGTCGTTTCTTGCGGTAGCCGGATTGATGGGGATTGTGCCTCAATGGTTCGGAATGGCAACACAGCAGGACGCGCTCGAACGGCTTGTCCAGGAGAGCCAGGGCTGGCTGGCATGGGGATTGAGGGCTCTGGGACGAGGCGTCTGGCGACTGACCTTGGTGAGCTTGGTAATCTGGTTCTTGACCCTGCCATTGGTGATGGCCCGATTTCACTTGCTGCAACCCGCCTCTCTTGTACTAAACACACTCTTGTGGCTTCCAGTACCGATCGCATTGGTGAGCGGCTTCGGGGTGATGGGCTTCGGGTGGCTTCTGCCGCCGTTGGCATGGATCTTTCGTTGGATTTGCGATGGGGCGATCGGAATTCTTGGTTCGCTCGTGGAAACGGCTCGCGAGTTGCCGGGAAGTCATTTCTGGGTACCGGGGCCAGCCGACTGGTGGCTGACCGGGTTTTATGGAGGCTTGGGCCTCATGGCTGCGTTTCCCGCCTTGCGCCCACCGCGCCGCTGGTGCGTGGCGATGTTGGCTGGATGGGTGGCGATTGGCTTTGGAGTCCATTTTTTCGATAGTCATCGCAATACCCTGGAGGCAACCTTCCTTTCCGTCGGGCATGGCTGCGCCGTGGTACTCCAACTTCCCAATGGCGCAACGATGCTCTACGACGCCGGACAATTTGCCTCCCCAAACAGTGGAGCCCAGACGATCGCCGGCTGCCTCTGGTCCAAGGGAATCACCCATCTGGACGCGGTCGTGATCTCCCATCCTGACACCGACCATTACAATGCCCTGCCGGACCTGCTCGAACGGTTCTCGGTCGGCGTGGTCTATGTGTCCCCCTTGATGTTTGCCGAACAGGACAACCCGGCGTTGGAATCGCTCAACACGGCGATCCGACGCAACCGGGTACCGGTCCGTGAGGTCTTTGCGGGAGATCGGCTCCAAGGAGGCCGGGAGTGCCAGATCGAGGTGTTGCATCCACCGCGACGAGGAGTGCTTGGCGGGGACAATGCAAACAGCCTCGTCTTGGCAGTCGCATATCTGGGGCACCAAATCCT
Source organism: uncultured Planctomycetaceae bacterium (assembly GCA_964558295.1). Taxonomy (GTDB): domain Bacteria; phylum Planctomycetota; class Planctomycetia; order Pirellulales; family Thermoguttaceae; genus JBDKTH01. The sequence goes on from CAZLDQ010000017.1 coordinate 29,788, forward strand.
TCTACCCGGAGATCTGACTTCCCCCGGTCTAGAGGATGTACTGGCGGAGGAACCGCGGGACTGTGATATCTTGCTGGCCCCACACCACGGAAGCCGAAGCAGTGATCCGCCAGGTCTTGCTGCCTGGTGCCACCCCGAATGGGTCATCATCAGTGGCGGACATCGTTGGGACAGCCAAGCGACGATGGCCCAATACCGTGCGGCAGGGAGTCAGATCCTACACACCGGCGAGGTCGGCGCGGTGGCAGTTGAAGCGTCCTCCAAAGGCCTCACAGTAAGACCTTTCCGAAGAGGACGTTCCGGCGTTGGAAAGGGGGGAGACTAGCGGCAGTCTTGCCGTGCCTTCCCACACACCAGGGTGAATTGTGTGCCAGGCCGCCACGACGTGGAGCGGTCTGCGGGGCAGCCCCTTTTCGTCAACACTCTGGTATAGCCAGCCGGGGAGAGAATTTTGGGCTCTTCCGGTTTTAGGTGCCGCCCTCGAAAATACGACTCTCAGGCCGCTAACGATCTCATGTCGTTCGGCGATGCTCCGTCCGACGGCCTCGAAAGCCCGATCGAGGCCCAGGACCGCCGAGATCCCCAGCCACGTGGCCCCCTTCTTACACCGGTAAGAGTCGGACAAAGGGAACTTCACCTCGACGCCATGCCCGTCGCCCGAGCGCTCGGAGCCCAACAGCCCCCCCAGGCGGCAACTCGAATTCGACGTTGCCCCGGACCATCCTTGACCTCTTTGCGTTTGCAGTGTCGCAACGTGACGGTCCGCACCAACAACCGAGCCCTGCGTCGGCCGTAGGGTGCTGGCCACGATTGACGCAGCTCAGGTTTTTGCGGCAATCGCCCCTGGGACCGAAAGAGCCTTTTTTCGCCTCCCGTGCGCAATTCGTACCAAATTCCGCGGAGATTTTACAAGATTTGAGCCGGTGTCGCAAAGTAGAATCACAATCACGATTCGCTTCGGACAGAAACGACCGCGATCTGAGTGACGGTTGCGGCGGGAGACTGACGATTTCCCGGCAATGAGAAGCTGCATGACGTGAGCGCTGATGGGGAGCTTAAGAATGATGGACAATGCCATCATGGAACCCTTGAACCATTAGGAGAAAGACACCATGTGTCCCGAACAAATCCACGTTGAGCAAGCGGCCAATTGTTCGCGTCGCGACTTCCTTGGCAGCGTGGCAAGCCTCGTAGCATCCGCCCCGTTGCTTAGTTCGGCATCCGTTCTTGCCGACGATCAGGTAGCTTCTACCCCCAACAGCGTCCAACGCAAGATCAAGTTGGGGCTAGTCGGCTGTGGTGGTCGGGGAAGTTGGATCGCTGGACTCTTCAAAGAGCACGGAGGCTACGAGATCCATGCCGTGGCCGATTACTTCCCCGAAGTGGCCGATAAGTGTGGCGAGTCGCTGGGCGTTGATCAGACGCGACGCTTCTCGGGTCTCTCCGGCTACAAGCGAGTGATCAATAGTGGCGTGGAAGCGATCGCCCTCGAAACGCCTCCCTGCTTCTTCGGTGATCATGCCGCTGCGGCAGTGGACGCGGGCCTGCACGTTTACGTGGCCAAGCCGGTCGCGGTTGATGTGCCCGGCTGTCTTCGCATCGCCAGACTGGGCCAACAAGCCTCGCGCAAGCAGCAAGTGTTCATGGTCGACTACCAAATGCCGACCGATCCGGCCAACATTGAAGTCGCTAGACGCATCAGGGACGGCAAGATGGGCAGACTTGCGAAGGTTGTTACGACGGGCATCTTCGGCGGGCACAAGGATCCGCCGAAAGCGGCGACCATCGAAGACCGCTTGCGCGACAACACCTGGGATAACGACATCGCAATCGGCGGCGGTTATATCAATGTCTTCGATATCCATGCCATTGACGCGGCGCGATGGGTGATCGGTCAACGGCCGATCGCCGCCGTGGGAATATCACGAATCTGTCGATCTGATCCGCACGGAGACTCCCACGACGTGTCCTCGATCATCTATGAATATGCTGACGGTCTGATACACGAGCATTCGGGGGTGGGCTTGCCAACGGCTGCTGAAAGCGTGCTTCATTGCGAGTTCTATAGCGCGACGGGACATGCCACGGTCACCTATTGGCAGGACGCGCATTTTCACGTGCGTGGTCAGAAGCCACTGACGGCCAAAGTCGTGGATCTTTACCCGGCTGGAGCGAAGCGGAACATCGCGACGTTTTACGAAGATATCATGGCCAAGAACTTCGAGAATTCGACGGTGCCCCGCGCGGTGGACGGGTGCTTGATGTGTCTGCTTGGCCGCGAAGCCGCTTTGCGACGCGAGCGACTAACAATGGAAAGGCTCCTTCAAGAGAACAAACAAATCGAACTCGATCTGCGTGGCCTGAAAACTTGAGCCAATCATCGCCCCCCTGCTCAAGTCCGGTTGTAGTGACTGAAAGAACACGGGGATGCGGCCTCCGATGACTCGTGGTATGGCCCACGGAATTCGGTCAGCGTGCGAATGTCGCTCTCCACCTCGACGATCGGGGCATCGTCGGTGAGCAGTTCGGTGATCTGATCGGTTAGAGCCGTCTGGTGGATCGAGGTCGTGTGCTTCGAGTAGTCTTCCGGTCGGCGTCCGCCCAGGTGATGATAGTCGCCCAAGGAATAGTAGAGTCCCGGCTGGTTGCCACACTTTTCACACGCCTTGACATATTGCTCGACGACGTCGGTCTTGTTGCTGCTTTGGGCGACCGTGTAATCAGTGAACTTGTTCGACCAGAGGCAAAAGCCGTGGCAAAAGGCCAGGATGTTATAATAGATGAATATCCAGTAGCCGAACGTCTCGAACTGTCTGAACCAATATAGTCCTCCGGGGGAGGCCGTTTACGAGCGGCTCCCTCACTCGCCCAGTCAATGGAGGAAGAAAAACCAACAGCGGGCGTTCCCTGCCGGTTTCTTGTGTTTTGTAGAATACGCGATAAACCACCCTTGCGAGGGGCGTGAAACCACAGCGTGGGTTCTCAACCGGCCAGGTAACGGATCCATCCCCCGTTGCAAATTAGCCGCCAAGTGGTACACTAACGGCATTGTTGAGTTGGTATTGTTCAGTTAGGGTAGAGTTCTGGTAGAGACGCTGGAGGATCGTGCTTCGCGAAGAAGCATCGGAAGCTGGCCAGAATCAAGGACTTGTGGTAACAGATGACTATTGCCAAAGAGCGGAAACAGGAGCTGATCCAAGAGTTCAAGCGTCAGGACGGTGACACCGGCTCCGCCGAAGTTCAGATCGCGATCCTGACGACGCGGATCAACGGGCTCACAGAGCACCTGCGTGGACACGTCAAGGATTACTCCGGACGACGCGGTCTGTTGATGCTAGTAAGCCGCCGTCGCCGCCTGTTGGACTACCTGAAAGGGGTAGATCCACAGCGTTATCTCGATGTCATTCGACGTCTCGACATCCGCAAGTAGTCCGAATATTCCATCTCCAGCTTCCGCGAACGGCTCGCCACTGCGTGCGAGCTGGGCAACTTGCGGTCTGACGGGGAGTGCAGATTCTTCCAGGGTGGAAGGACCGTTCGTGTCTGCCTAGGCCGGCGGGACCGTTCCCTTCCAGGGAGGGTCGACCAGAACTCCCAGCGCAAGGTAGGACGAAATTGAAAGTACGTGTTGAGAAACGGATCGGAGCATCCACCCTTTGGATTGAAACAGGAGAGCTGGCAAAACAAGCAGCCGGCAGTTGTCTCGTCGGTTATGGCGAGACCGTAGTGTTAGCCGCCGCCGTGACCGGCCCCGCACGTGCCGGGACCGACTTCTTTCCTTTAACGTGCGATTATCGTGAGCGAGTGGCAGCCGCCGGGAAGTTTCCCGGAGGTTTCTTGAAGCGAGAAGGCCGGCCGACGCTCAAGGAAGTACTCACTTCGCGGTTGATCGACCGCCCCATCCGGCCTCTCTTCCCGGACGGATTCGTCGATGAGGTACAGGTACAGGCCTTTGTGATGGCCAGCGATCGCCAAAACGATGGTGATGTGCTGGGAATGAACGCTGCGTCGACCGCGCTATGCCTTTCCCCGACTCCATTTGAAGGACCGGTCGGTTCGGTTCGGCTCGGGTATGTGGACGGACATTTTATCCCATTCCCCACCCACGACCAGTTGGAAGAAAGCGATCTCGACTTGATCGTGTCAGGCACGAAAGACGCGATCCTGATGATCGAAGGCTTCGCCCGGGAGATGCCCGAGGATCTGATGGTCACGGCGATCATGACGGCCTTTGAGTATGTGCAACAGGTTTGCGAGTTGCAGATAGAACTGGTCGACAAGGTTCAGCCGGCGAAGACGGCGTTTGTCGCGCCCGACACAAGCGAGCTGTACAACGCGCTCAAAGCGAAGTACTACGACGCCTTCTCCAGTGCAAAGCGGACCGAAGGCAAACTGGCCCGGGCGGAGGCGGTTGCCGCCCTGAAGCAACAGGCGGTCGCGGAGATGATTCCCGATCCAGCAGCCGAAGGGGCGATTAGCGTCTCCACGTTTGACAAGGTCTGGCACGACCTGGAACGGCGCGTGGTCCGCGATCTGATTCTAAGCGGGACCCGGCCTGACGGCCGGGCTCGCGACCAGTTGCGAGAGATCACCTGCAAAGTGGACGTGCTGCCGCGAGTGCACGGTTCAGCTATCTTCCAACGTGGCGAGACACAGGCGATGATCACCGTCACGCTGGGAACGACGCGCGACGAACAACGCGTGGACGGCTTGGTGGAAGAGTATACCAAAAAGTTCATGCTCGACTATTATTTCCCGTCGTTTTCCGTCGGCGAGGTTCGCCCGATCCGTGGTCCGGGTCGGCGCGAGATGGGGCACGGGGCGTTGGCCGAACGGAGCGTCAAGCCGGTTCTCCCCGATCCGGAGGACTTCCCCTACACAATCCGTATTATTTCCGACATCCTTGAGTCAAACGGATCGAGTTCGATGGCCAGTGTTTGCGGAGCCACGTTGGGGCTGATGGCCGCCGGCGTGCCGCTGAGCAACCCGGTCGCGGGAATCTCGGTCGGCTTGGTGAAGGAAAGCGACGAGCAGTGGGTCCTGCTGACCGACATCATCGGCGATGAAGACCATTACGGCGACATGGACTTCAAGGTCTCCGGCACCCAGAACGGTGTAACGGGGATCCAGTTAGACCTGAAGACCAAGGGGATCAGCGAAGCGATTATCCGCGCCACGATGCAGCAGTCGCGGGAAGCGAGGATTGAAATCCTCCGAAAGATGCTTTCGACGATTCCGCGACCGCGTCCGGAAATTTCCCCCTGGGCGCCGCGTTTGCTGCGGACGCATATCGACCCCGACAAGATCGGATTGCTGATTGGTCCCGGTGGAAAGACGATCCGCGCGATCCAGGAATCGACCGGCGCGGCAGTCGACGTGGAAGACGACGGCACCGTGACGGTGGCTTGCCAGGAGTCGGAAGGGGCCCGAGCAGCCTTGAATCAGATCGAAGCTCTAACGGCTTCGGTCCAGGTCGGCAAGATCTATGACGGCAAGGTGACGAGCATCAAGGATTTTGGCGCGTTTATCGAGATCCTTCCCGGCAAAGACGGGCTGTGTCACATCAGTGAGTTGTCGGACGAATACGTGTCGAGCGTGGCCGACTTCTGCAAGGTTGGCGACCTGATGCAGGTCAAGGTAATCGCCGTGGACGACCAGGATCGCGTCAAGCTCAGCCGCAAAGCCGTGCTCAAGGAGCAGCGTGGCGAAGAAGGTGGCGAGGGGTCGGAAGAACCGTCGCAGCCTCAGCAGCGGCGTGGTGGCAATGGCGGCCGCGAGCGTCGGCGATAGTCTTTTCGCAACCAGCCATCAGCTTCCAGCCCCCCCCAGTCATGGCATAGCTGGAGGCTGATGGCTGGTTTGTTTTGATCGTGATCTTGCGTTCTCCCGGGGAATGGCGGCAGAGTTCTATGATTCATCCTCCTGGCGTTACTCCTGACGAAGTCAACCAGCGACTGGTCGACCAGTATACGGAGATTGCTCGTCTGGCAGGCGGCCTGGCCCATGAGATCAAAAACCCGCTTTCCACGATTCGCTTGAACATGGAGCTGTTGGCCGAGGAGTTCACGGATCCCGAAAACCCGCGCGACCGGCGGGCCCTGGCCAAGGTAGCGGTCGTGCAACGGGAATGCCAGCGGCTACAGGACCTGTTGGAGGACTTTCTTAGCTACGCGAAGGTCCGACGGTTGAAGTTGGAGCCGACCAATCTGAACGGGGTGGTCAGCGACGTCCTGCGTTTTTTTGCCCCCAAGGCCAAAGAGGAGCGTATCGAGGTAATTGACTACTTGGCGGCAGATCTCCCCACGATCCTCTTGGATCGCGAGACGTTCCGCGGGGCGTTGCTGAATTTGGTACTCAACGCCCAACAGGCGATGCCCAACGGTGGACAGTTGGTCGTGCGTACCAGCGCCCAAGGCGACCGGGGGGCCTTGGACCTGATCGATACCGGTTGCGGCATGGACGAGCGAACACGTGAGCACGCGTTTGAGGCCTTCTATTCCACCAAACCGGGCGGCTCGGGCCTAGGGCTTCCCACGGCGCGTAAGATCGTCGAGGCCCACGGCGGGGAGATTTCCCTGCAAAGCGAGCCCGGTTGCGGCACCCAGTTTACCCTGAAGTTCCCCGTGCTCCCGCGACTCGCGGCCGACGGGACATCGCCAGTGACGGAATGACCTCTCGGCAGAGTTCGCCTTGCTGATCCGTCTCAAAACGCAAGGGGCGACCGAAAGTGGCCTCCTGCTGGGTCTGGTCCCCCAGGGGGCGATCTTGTATTATCACGAGCATGGGAACCACGGAAACGATCAAGACGGACGAACGCGTTACCCCCCCGGGGGAAGTGCTAATCGTCGACAACGACGAATCGCATGCGCAAACGGTCGCCGAGAGCCTCGACCGGGTCGGTTTTGTTTGCCAAGTGGCCTTGTCGGGCACGGAAGGGGCCAAACGCATCGAGGAACGTGCTTACGATGTAATCCTCACCGATCTGGTGATGAACGACATCGACGGCCTGGAGATTCTCACCCGGGCCAAGGAACAACATCCCGACTGTGAAGTAATTCTGATTACCGGCCATGGCACGATCCCCTCGGCCGTAACGGCGATGAAGCAGGGGGCATTCAATTACCTGCTCAAACCACTGGATCTCGCTCAGCTCAGGGCAGTCACCCAGAAGGCGGCTGAAAGCGCCCGGTTGCGCCAGGCCAACTTGGAGTTGAAACGACGGCTTGACGAGCGGTTCGGGTTCGAAGGTGTGGTCGGTGACAGTTCACAGATGCGCGACGTCATTGAACGGCTCAAGCGGATCGCCCCGACCAATGCGAGTGTGCTCATTCAGGGGGAGACAGGAACCGGCAAAGAGCTGGTTGCCCAGGCCATTCACCAGAACAGCCCTCGCAAGAACAAGCCCTTTGTGGCCCTCAACTGTGCCGCATTGAGCGAAAACATTCTCGAAAGCGAGTTGTTCGGCCATGTGAAGGGAGCCTTCACCGACGCCTCGGCCGATCGGGTGGGCAAGTTCGAGTATGCCAACGGCGGCACGATGTTCCTTGACGAAGTCGGCGACATGCCAATGGCCACTCAGATCAAGCTGCTCCGTGTCCTGGAGAACAGTGAGATCACCCGGGTCGGCTCGAACGACCCGATCAAGGTGAACGTGCGAATCCTCTCGGCCACCAACCGCAACTTGGAAGACGCCATCGAAACCGGCAGCTTCCGGAGCGACCTCTATCACCGGCTGAAGGTGGTCACGATTCGCTTGCCGACGCTTCGCGAGCGCAGCGGTGACATCCCGGTACTGATCGACCACTTCATCCGGCAGTTTGCCAAAAAACACGGCAAACAGATCAAGGGCATGTCGCCCACGGCCCGACGCCGGTTGCTGGCCTACGATTGGCCGGGGAATGTGCGTCAACTTCGTAACGTTGTGGAGAGTATGGTGGTGGTCGACTACGACAGCCTGTTGGACATGGACGACCTGCCCGAGGAACTCAACGATCATACGCCAGTAGCCACCGAGCCATCCTCCACCTCCTCGCTGGCCACCCTGGTCGGCAAACCGCTGGAAGAGATTGAGCGGCTTTTCATCACGGAAACCCTCCGCGTAAGCGGGGGAAACCGGGAGGAAGCTGCCAAGATGCTGGGAATCGGCGAGCGGACACTGTATCGGAAGATCAAGGAGTATGGACTGTAGGGACAGGATGCGTGCGGGAAGGGCCTCCAGCTTTGAGAATGACGAATGACGAAATCAAAATGACGAAGGAATCCCCAAATGACCAAAGGCTAAAGAATAGGCCACATCCCCATTTGGGTTTCGTGTTTTGTCCTTCCTTCGTCATTTTGATTTCGTTATTCGTCATTCTCCCTTCCTATCCCTACTAACGCTCCCCACTCCCCTTATCCTTACATTCCCCATTCGCATGCCCCCCATTCGCCAACTTCCCCAAAGCCTTATCAACAAGATCGCTGCCGGCGAGGTAATTGAACGACCGGCAAGTGTGGTCAAAGAGTTGATGGAGAATGCGGTCGACGCCGGATCAACTCGCATCGACGTGTCGGTCGAGGCTGGCGGGATGGATTTGGTCCGAATCGTCGACAATGGCTGCGGTATCCCGGCCGAAGAATTGCCGCTGGCCTTGGCCAGCCACGCGACAAGCAAGATTGCGACCGCCGACGATTTATTTTCCATCGCAACCTTGGGGTTTCGCGGCGAGGCGTTGGCCTCGATCGCCGAGATCAGCCACCTGACGCTCCGAAGCCGAACACCGGAGAATGCTAGCGGTGCCCAGGTAACAGTCAACGGCGGACAATTTGGCGAGATCACCCCCTGCGGGTGTCCCGTCGGCACGACGATCGAGGTCCGCAACCTGTTTTTCAACACGCCAGTGCGGCGAAAGTTCCTCCGATCGGCCCAGACCGAACTGGGACATGTCAGTGAAGCGTTCATTCGCGTAGCCTTGGCGTCGCCAAGTATCCACTTTACCTTGCGGCACAATGATCGGGTCGTGTTCGACCTGCCCGGTTCGCAACATTGGCAGGAGCGGATCGGCCGGCTTTTCGGCCGTCAGGTGGCCGACGCGCTGATCTGGGTGGAGAGTACAAACAACCAAGTGCAACTGTCAGGCTACGTAGCTCATCCCGACCAGAGCCGCAGCAATAACCGGATGCAATACCTGTTCCTCAACGGACGATTCATCCGCGACCGTTCGCTGCAACATGCCCTGGGAGAAGCATATCGCGGCCTGCTGATGACCGGACGGTATCCAATCGCATTCTTGACCATGTCGATGCCGCCGGAAATGGTCGACGTGAACGTTCATCCCACAAAGCTGGAAGTCCGGTTTCAGGATTCCGGGCAGGTCTATAGCCAACTGTTGGCAACGCTGCGTTCGAAGTTTCTCAGCACCGACTTGACCAGCCGCGTGGAACTGCCTGTGGAAGACGATCCGGCTAATGCAATGGACGGACAACAGGCCCAGCGTGTGCGGCAAGCGGTAGTCGATTGGGTCAAGGGACAAGCGGCCTCGTGGGGCACCCAACAGCCGCTTGATCTTCAACAAGCCCCTCCGGCGTCGCGGGGAGTGTCAGGTTCCCAGGGTCCCTTGGAACTGAACCGCCTGAACCGCAGTTGGCGTCCTGCGGCCAGCTGTGAGGAAGACGAACCGACGCCCGCGGCAATCGCTGAAGCAGACCAGCCGGTCCCGGATCCCCCTCAAACCCCAGTCAAGGCTCTTCAGATCCACAATCGCTATCTGGTAGCCGAGAGCGAAGACGGGGTGATGGTCGTCGACCAGCATGCCTTGCACGAGCGAATTCTCTTTGAACAGTTGCGAGAACGGATACTTGCCGGCGCGATCGAGTCGCAGTCGTTGCTGGTCCCCGAGCCGGTGGACCTCAGCCCAAGCGAAACGGCCGCCGCATTGGAACACCGCGAGCTCTTGGCCCAATTAGGGTTGAAGCTCGAACCGTTCGGCGGCGAGACGGTGCTCATCTCCAGTTACCCGGCCATGCTGGCGAACATGAACCCGGTGGAAGTCCTGCGTGGGCTGCTTGAGCCGCTCTTGTCCGGCGGCAAGCCCCCCGATCGGCGAGACTTGCTCGACGATCTCCTGCACACAATCGCCTGCAAGGCGGCCATCAAGGCGGGCGACCGCCTGAGTCCGGCAGAGATTGAAGCCCTCCTGGAACAGCGGCACTTGATTGACGATCCACACCACTGCCCACACGGCCGCCCGACGGCCTTAGTCTTCAGTCGCGAGGAACTCGACCGGCAATTCCGGCGAATCTGACGAATGATATCCCGACCTCAGAAGACACGGATCCGCCCCCGGCGCAGCCCCCCTCGACAGGGTTGGGTTTGATTTTCTTCCAATGGTTGGCCACAATAAATGATAATTTGGTATAAGCTGGGAACGGATAGACTTCCCCTCTCGTTCCTGTGCCCCGTGTTGTCTCTTGACCCCCTCACTCACTGCAATCCCTAATCCCCATCCCCTAGCCCTGAAACGTCTGCCATGATCTGCGTTAGTATTGGCCGCGGCCGTCATCGGCATGTAATCGCCGAACACCGGCACCTTGTTGAGCAGGGAGCTAAGCTCGTTGAGTTGCGTCTGGATTATATCCGCGGCGAGGTGAACATTCGGCGATTGATCAGTGACCGCCCCAGTCCAGTGATTATCTCCTGCCGTCGGGAACGGGATGGGGGCAAGTGGGCCGGCAATGAGGAGCAGCGGCTGATGCTACTCCGCACGGCAATCGCCGAAGGAGTCGAGTACATCGACCTGGAATGCGATATCGCCGGGAGCATCCCCCGTTTCGGCAAAACAAAGCGGATCATCAGCCTGCATGATTTCCGCAAGACGCCGGAAGACTTGGAGACCGTTCACGAGCGGATTTGCCAGTTAGATGCTGACATCGTGAAAATCTGCACGATGGCCAATCATCCGGAAGACAACTTCCGCATGCTCCATCTGGTCCGCGACGCCAAGGTGCCCACCGTAGGCATCTGTATGGGGGACATGGGGGTCTTTTCGCGAATTCTGACGGGCCGTTTTGGGGCGCCGTTTACCTACGCCACGTTCCATCACGAACGGGCGTTGGCCCCCGGCCAGCTCAGTTTCGAGCAGATGACCGAGATCTATCACTATGAGGAAATTAACCGGGAAACAGAGGTGTATGCGGTCATCGGCGACCCGATCGGGCACAGCCTGAGCCCCCAGATCCACAACGCGGCCTTCCGGCATGCGAAACTCAACAAGGTTTATGTGCCGATTCGGGTCCCGCGAGAAGACCTCGGCCGTTTTATCGACGAAGCGCCTTCGATCGGCATCAAGGGCTTGAGTGTGACGATCCCGCACAAAGAGACGGTAATCGATAAGCTGACCCAAGTGGATGGGGCCGTACGAGGAATCGGGGCGGCCAATACCGTAGTCTTCGACGGCGACCAACGCAACGGCTTCAACACCGACTATCGGGCGGCGATGGACAGCCTCGAAGCGGCCGTCAAAGACGACAGCGAACCGGAACCTTTAAAAGGCAAGACGGCGATCGTCCTCGGCGCCGGCGGCGTCGGTCGGGCAATCGCCTATGGTCTGATTCGCCGCGGCATCCATGTGGTGCTGACCGACGGCGACACGGAACGGGCCAAGCAACTGGCCCAACGCCTAAAGTGCCGCTTCGTCGAGTGGTCGATCCGGCACGGGGTCTCGGTCGACATGGTCTTCAACTGCACGCCCATCGGCATGCACCCGAATGTCGATGAGAGCCCCTTCGAACGACACCGCCTGCGGCCCAACATGATCGTATTTGACGCCGTTTACAATCCGGAGAATACCCTTCTGATCAAAGAAGCCCGCTCTCGCAATTGCCGCGTTGTAACCGGTGTGGACATGTTCGTGCGTCAGGCGTGCCTCCAATTCAAGCTCTTTACCGGCCTCGAAGGTCCTGCCGAACTGATGCGTGACACGATCAAACGAGCCACAGCGGCAGCACGATATTAATGCAGAATGAAAGAACGCAAGATTACGATTGCCAGGCCTGCGGAGTGTTGGAGCCTTAACATAAGTGGTCTGTTTCTTTCTTCTGCCGGCTGTGTTTGTCTAACTCTTGCATCGAGCCGGTTTCCCACCTCATGGATTCGACTCTAGTCCCCCATTCATCCTTCTGCCTTCTGCATTCCCATGCTCACTCTCATCGGTTATCGTGCGACGGGCAAGACGACTGTGGCTCGGCTATTGGCTGAACAGTTGGGGTGGGAATGGATCGACGCGGATGTGGAGATCGAACGGCGGGCGGGAAAACCGATCGCGCAAATCTTTGCGGAAGACGGCGAACCGGCCTTTCGCGACCTGGAGGCTCGGGTAATCAGCGAGTTGTGCCAGCGGCCCCGTCTCGTACTGGCGGCCGGCGGGGGCGCCCCGCTCCGTGAGGAAAGCCGCAAGGCAATGCGTGACAATGGGCAAGTGATCTGGCTCAAAGCCCTGCCTGAAACGATTCATGTGCGAATGACGGGCGACCAGACGACCGCCACGCGGCGGCCGAACCTTACCAGCCTGGGGGGGCTGGAGGAAATCGTTCAGTTGCTCAGTCAACGAGAGCCGATTTATCGCGAGTCGGCCCACCTGGAAGTCGATACCGAAGGAAAGTCACCGCAAGCGGTGACCGCAGAGATCCTGGAGCGGTTGACACTTGCCCCCATTACTAAGGACTGGGCGTGAACCTGATACTGGCCATACCGTTTCCGTTTCGCCTAGTCGGGCTATTCGTCTTTGGTGCCTGCCTAGGGAGTCTGGTCAATCTGGCAGTCTACCAGTTGGCTTGGCATCCGCGTTCAATCAGCCCTTGGTCACCACCTCATCGGAAGGCCCCGCGCCGGCGTCCGGATGATCGAGTGCCAATTCTTGGCTGGTTGGGATTACGGCGCGAAACGCCGATTCATGGCCGGGGTTTTTGGATTCGGCCGATGGTTGTCGAACTCTTGTCGGGCGTTGGCTTGGCTGTGCTCTACTGGTGGGAGATTGACCAACTCGGGCTGTTCCCCCCCAATATGCCTCGGCCAGCGCCGGTGAGCTTTCAGCCGGTCCTCCATGTGCAGTATCTCTGCCACGTGGTTTTGATCGCTCTGATGCTCGTCGCCTCGCTGATCGACGCTGATGAGAAGATCATCCCCGATACGATCACCGTGCCCGGCACACTCTTTGGCCTGTTAGCCGCAGCGGTTTATCCCTGGTCCCTGCTGCCGGCCCAATTCGCGCAAGATGCCCAAGGCCTCCGAGTGTCGTTTTTGCAAATCACATCGCCATCGTCCAACTGGCCGACATGGCTTGGCACACTTGCCGGACTGGCCGTGGGGCTGGGCTGCTGGTGGCTATGGTGCGTAGCCTTGATGCACCGGACTTGGTACTCGCGGCATGGGTTGTGCCGGGCCTTCCAATTGATGGCCGTTCGGCTCCAACGCGATCCGTCGACCCGACCGATTATGGTCATGGGCCTGATCGGTTCAGTGGTTGTCACCGCCGTCTGGCTCTGGGGCTCGGCCCATTGGGTCGGGCTACTGACTGCCCTAGTCGGCTTGACAGCCAGTGGGGGACTGATCTGGTCCGTGCGGATCATCGGCAAGGCAGTACTCGGGCGCGAGGCGATGGGGTTTGGCGACGTAACGCTAATGGCAATGATCGGCACGTTCCTCGGTTGGCAAGCCTGCCTGATTGTCTTCTTCCTGGCCCCGTTTGCCGGCTTGGTGATCGGACTACTAAACTTGCTTCTGCGCCACGACAAAGAAATTCCCTACGGACCGTTTCTTTGCATGGCTTCTCTGGTCGTGATTGTCCGCTGGGCGTCGATCTGGTGGGATTGGGGAGCCCACGTGTTCGATCTCGGCGCAATCGTCCCGCTGTTCGTTGTGTTCTGCCTGGCCTTGATGACCCTGCTGCTGGGCCTGATGCGGATGCTGCGGCTAGCAGCCCGTTGAAAAAGTCCGCTAAGCCAGCCTTCCCAACGCGGTGGGCTGG
>CAZLDQ010000018.1:0-20350 GCA_964558295.1 uncultured Planctomycetaceae bacterium
CTGATGCCATCCTTCGCGGCTCGACGGCAGCCACGGATGAACTTTTCGAATCGCGCTGTGGCTTGTGGGGAATCGTCGCTCGGATACACTATCGCGTGCGACATCCGGCCGCGACGCGGCGCTGTGGCTTGTGGGGAATCGTCGCTCGGATACACTTGAGCTCCCAAGTCGCTGTGCGGCAAGGTGTTAAGGCGAGGTTGGTATCAGAAAAGCTGTAATTGAGTCGGAGGTTTTTCGGTTTCGACATCGGTTTTTCCAATGTAACTCTCCATTTTGCCAAATTGCCGGTCAGTGACAGCGAGAAGGCGGACATACCCTTCGGGAGGGAGGGCGGCACGAACCCGATTACGCTGCGTCTGCGCGGCCTCCTCACTGGCGCAGTAGCGTGCATAGACCGAGTATTGGAGCATGGAGAATCCCTCCTTGAGTAGGGTTTTGCGGAACTCGGCGTACCGTTTCCGAGCTTTGCGTGTGTTGACGGGCAGATCAAACATTGCAAAGAGCCACATTCCTCGATACTCCGACAAAACGTACTCACCGCGTGGCATGGGATCACCCATCGGGCAGTTCTAATTTTCGTGCGTTTCCCAGGAAGACATCGGCCAGCGACGTCGCCATGCGAGCGGCCGTGTCGAACAACGTGCGCTGTTCTCCGGCAATCACGTAGCGTGCGGTCAAATCGGAGAGGATGTGCTGTTTGGCTGCCGACTCGACTCCGTAGATGGCGTCGTGCGTGCTGACGTATTCGGCCACCGAGCGGTCGACCGTTGGGCGAAAAGGCTCCATCAGGTCGTCGGCCAGGCAATAGGGGTTGTAGCGATTGTGGTGATGAAGCCCCAGTGAAGGATGGAGGCCGGCCGCGCAAATGGCCCGAGCGACGATCGCGCGCAGTACGGCATAGCCGTAGTTGAGCAGAAGATTTTGATCTTCGTCTTCGCGATGGCGGCGAAAATTCATGTTGGCGAACAACTGGGGCCAATAGCGGCGAGCTGCCCGGGCTTCGACGTTAGTGGGATCGCCGGAGCGGACCAACGGAATGAGGGCTTTGAGTCCATGATCGGTGCCGTACAACTGGTCGAGGGTGTCGGCCTGGGCACGGATCTTGGCGCGGACGATCTGCTGCCAGTGGCGTTTTCGCGTGGGCTCGGAGGCCTGGGCTTGGGCCGCAAACCGTTCGCCCTGGGTGGAGTGGTTCACCAGCGGCAAGAAGATGCCCACGGGAAGGTTCTTGGCATTGCAGGCGACGAAGGTTCCGCCGGCCTCGGCCAGTCCGGAGAGGACGGCTTGGGTATAGGTGACCTGGGGATGGGCGACGACGACCACGGCGAGGTCGGTCAAGGGGATGGTTACGTCGGGGTGGTCCGGACGTTCGACCAAAAGTTGTTCATAGCGCACGCGGAGGCGTGCGGGCGACTCGGAGAAATCAAGGATGCGGTTAATCATGGGCCGGAAGGACGTTGCCCAAGGGGTCGATGACCACCTTCCGTGCTTTCACTTGCAAGAGCTTGCTGGGCCGGTATCGTACACGAGCCCTCGCTGTCCTTAGGAGCTTAGTTGGACGTGCATCGGTGTGCAAGCGAAATTCCACCTCGTCACGGGAAATGCCTATGACGCGATAGATTTGTCGCTTGCCTGGTTCGTGCTCCATCTCGACGTACTCTCCGCCTGCCAACGAAAAGCGGAACTCTTTTCCCGGCCCATGGTTGCGACGAATGACCGGTTCCCCTGCGTTGGCACGTTGTACGGCCTCGAAGAGGTTGACCAAGACGCCTTCCCAGGCCTTGTCGTTCCCCTTTTCCTCAACGGTGGCGACGATTTCGATATGATGGTTGGTACCGGGGACCACATGCCGCTGCCGGTCGTTGCGTCCTGCCGGAATGGCCGCAACATTTCGGCGAATTCGCGCCTTGTGGATCGGGATCAAACGACCATCGTGCGTTGTTCGGTAGGGATGGTTGGCGGGATCGGCAAAGGCCTTTTGCGGATCGCCGCCGAGTTGCGCCAGCTTGGCCTTGACACATTCGCGCACGGCGTCATCGACGATCGCTTCCACTTCGTTGAGGGACATTCTCGCCAAAGGCTTGCGCAGGTGGCGATACTCGACTGGCTTGCCTTTCTTGATGGCCTGGAACGGTGGACTGTAAAACGATTCTTCGTGCAGAGCGCCGGAGACGCGGCGATTGACGCGGTAAGAGACGTTGACGGCATCGATGGATTGCTGCACTTCTTCGAGAAATCCCTGCCAAGGCGGATCGATGGGGGCAAACAGGCGCCGCCCCATTTCCTCGGCGCGCGCCGCGGCCCGGCTGAGAAGCTGCACGGCCGCAGGGTCGGTCAGGGCGATCACCACCGCATCGACGGCATGGTGGCGATGGTCGGACCGGTCCTTGCTCCCGCCATCGTTGAGGATACTGTTGAGATTCCACTCATCGCGGAGATAAGCCGTGGTCCGGCCGGCGCTGACTTGGACGCGCAGTCGGCTGTGGTCGTCAATTCGCCCACCGAACAAAAGCCCCACATAGTCGGCAGCAAGGCGGGAGATGTATCGGGTATCGTTGAGCTGGCGAGCTGCGAAGTCTTGGGCGATTTCCTGCATTTGGAATCGTCGCAGTTTAGCCTCGGCTTGGTCGCCACGGAACCGGCGAACGCGGTGGAGAATTGCCTGCCACCGATCGGGGGAGCTTGCATAGGCTTCCCAAGGCGTGCGGTTCTGCTTCACATTACGGTTTTCTTCGTGGTAGCAGAGCGTTTTGTTCAAGAATGAGTTGTCGAGCGAACGGCTGAAGGGAATGATATGCTCGATGTCGAATTGCGGCATCTGGCCGACGAGAGTCCCCATGCTGATCGGCTTGCCCGTATAAGGACATTCCCAGTTACACTCCTCGGCCAGAAGGACCTTGAGAATGTCGCCTGGCGATGGATCGCGGACGCTGCTTTCCGCCAGAATCCGTTTTTCGGCCGCCTCACGGAGTCTCTTCTGCTGTCGCATCTGGTCGGTAGCACGCTTCCTGGCCTCGCGTCCACGTTTCATGTCGCGGGCAAGCTCGATTCGCACGAGGCTCGGCTTGCCGTACTGCCGCACCAAGGCGTTGACGACTTTGCGCAACTCGGTTAGAGCACGACAGACTACAGGATTGCGTAAGGACGGGACCGCCTTCAAGACAGGAGGCAGCAGGTCGTAGACAGTCTTTTCCGCCAACTGATCACCATAGAGTTCCTTTCGCGCCGTATTGAGGTGTTCCCCCGCCTGCAACTTGGGGAGCAGCCGTCGAATCGCCCGGTGGGATAGCGCACTGTAGCCGGGTTCAAAGGTCAAGGCAGCCAATTGGGAGGCGAGGGGCGAAGCAAAGCCCCAGGCTTTTTGGAGGCGTCGGGCCAAAGCGTCTTCTTTCTCGAATGCAAGGAGTTCCTCGACCAGCCGATGACGGTCGTCGTTGGCCATGGTGGTCCAGCGGTCGCCGAGAACCTTGGCCAGTTTCTCGGCCGTTCGGTTTCCCACAAGCCGTTTCTCTCCCCCGGTTTCGAGGTTGAAAGTGTAGCCGTGCTCTGCTCCCTTCGGTTTCTTCAGACCGAGCAAGGCGCGGATTGCGCTGAACGTGAGCTCACCATTGGTTTCGAGAGCCTGGATCAGCGTGGTGCGTTGTTGTTCGGTGAGGGAGAGGATCTGGCCATCGGGGGCAATGATCTCCAAATCATTCACCTTCTGCAGATAACGAAATTGTTGGGCATCGAGAGAAGCGAGGGGAGCCCGGCGAGAGCCCGGTTCCAGCTCGCACTTGCCGACGACCCCTTTTTGCGATTTCAGGGGCCGCTGGAAGAACATGGCTCGATGGAGGCGATGTTTGAGCTCTTCCGTTAAAGCCTTGTGATAGGGCGATTGCGAATCCCAGATCTTCTCGAACTCGTCGAGATACATCTGCCGCGCGGTCCAGCGTCCGCGGATTCGCGATTGCTCGGGGTCAAGGCCGGCAAAGTACTCTCCCAACGTTCGCGCTCCCGCATTGTCAATGGCCGCCTGCAACTCGGCGATTCCCGCCTTGACTTGCCCTTCATCGTCGGATTCCTTTCGGGCCTTCTTGTTGCTCAAGAAGCCGCGTCGCTGGGCGAGGTGGTAGAAGACGCGTCCCACGGCATGCAAGCTAAGTGGTTCATCGAGGGCTTTCGCCCGTAGTCGGTAGGGGAGGAGGTGGGCTTCAACGCGATTGTTGGAGATGCCTTGGTCGGCGCCCAATTGGCGGTCGAGTTCCACGAGGATCTGGTGTCGTTGCTCAGCCTCTTTGGCAGGGCCTTGGGGCAGAAGTCCGGCTTTCTGAAGCACTACGAAGACGCTTCGCAATCGCCGTGAACGACGCCAGAGCTGACGGCGTATCTGCCGGGCCTGATGGCGTTTGATGTTGGTGGATTCGTCCTTGCCTTGCTCAATTTCTTTTTCGTGTCCCACGCCGCTGTCAAAACACCGCACGCCGGTACGTCGAACCGCGAAGGGGCGGCCCTGCCGATCAAGATCGAGCACCGCCCAACCAATGGATTGTACCCCCAGATCCAGTCCGAGCACATACGGACGATGCTCAGAATCGTTGCGCATCTTTCTCCCCTTTCGACCCGTTGACAAGCAGGCAAGAACGTGTTAAGTTCAACCCCAGTGTATCCGAGCGACGATTGCTCCAAGTCACAGTAAGTGAGCTTTCGCTCGCGCGAGGCTCCGCTCCCTGGAGCGCCCTCGGCGTCTCCCTGCGAGACGCCTTTTTTTTGCGCTGTTCTCTTTTGTTTGCGTTCGAGCAAACGAAGGCTTGTCCGTCGATCGCACATCCGTCGCGTATAGAGAGAATGCCCCCGTTCAACGTGTGATCGCGAGTGAGAAACTCGCGCCACGGCCGCGTGTGCGCTCGGCCTACGGTGGTCGGCATAGCCCCAGTCTCCCGCGTCCCGCTGTTTGAAAACCCCGCCGGGAAAAACGCGATTCTACATCCGCGGTCGCCAAGGGACAAGGGAGGGGGGAATGCAGAAGGATGAGGGAGTGGGCGGAGGTGAATGTGGTGACCGGAAGGTAATAGGCGTGGGATGGGGGCTTAAGCGGGCAAGCGATTCGAAGGAGCTACGACCCGTGGGTTTCGTGTGAACTGCAGATCAGGGGTCGCGGAGAAATAGGTTAGGCAAATAGGAAGAAGCAAGGACGTGCAACAGTCCTTGCCTCTTCCTGCCTCTCAATGCGCGTGAGGCGTTTCCGGCCGCGCGAACCCTTAGCGGTTCGACACGACTTCGAAGGGAACAGCCGGGAGGAAACCGATGACGTGGCGAGCGGCGGTCGGTTTTTTGTCCTTCTTGCTGATGACGGTGAATTCGCGGGCGAGGCTGAAGAGCAAGTTGCCTTTCTGGCCGACCTTGACTTTTTCAGCGTCGCACTTGACGGGAATGGCCAATCCGTTGCCAAAGGCGACGGGGTCCTCGATCGTGATGCCATCGGGCGGCTCGCTCAATTCGAAGCGGAGCTCGTTGGCGTTGCGGCCCTGCTCGACGGCCACGCGGATCATCACCTGCCCGCCTTTGGGAATCCGCAGCCAGGTGTCGGTGAACGAACACGGGGGTTTGCCGGGCGGGTTGCCGACCACGAAGAAGGTCCAGTCTTTGGTCGGCATCAAGTGTTGATAAGAGAACGCCTGGGTCATGGTGTCGGCAGGAAAGGCCGGTCGGGAGATGCGGCGGTTGCGCACCGAAGCATGGCCGTTGAGCTGCAAGGTGATCGGCTCTTTGGTGGCCTCGGGGGAAACGAGCATGGTGAGGCGAACACTGTCTTGTCCGCCCGGCACCCACGCACCGCTGAGGGCGAACCCAGGGGGCGGGTTCTCCAGTTCCAGGGAAATGTCCTGGTCGAACCCATCCTTGCGAATGGCGTGAACCGTGATCGGCACCCAGGTGCCGGCCTGAGCGGTAATGCTGGAGGGCGTGACGCGGAGGTCGAAGTCGGGGCGTGGGGGGCGGACATAGAGGCGATAGGCGAAGTCGGGACCGCCACGGCGTTGCGCGTCGCGGATTGCAATACAGTGCCTGCCCGGGGCGACCGCCAGGAGCCGAGAGTCGGCGTGGTGGGTGATCAGCGGCCAGCTCTTGTCTTCAAAGTCGTCGTTATGCGCGATCACTTTCCCGCGGACATCGGTCAAAGTGACCACGGAATCCAAGGGGGAATAGAGACGTCGCGCGAAGACTTCCGCGACGACGACGCCAGCCCCTTCGAACTGGAAATAGTCCACATCGTCGGGGCGGTCAATGCGTCCGTTGATTGTAATGGGCGAGCCGAGGCTTTGAGCGGTCTCCAGGGTATCATTGGGCTCGCGCTCGACGACCTCGGGGAGAATGTCCATTACGAAGGCCACTTGGTTGGAAAAGATGTTGTCCTTTTCGAGGAACACCGGTTGGATGCTGCGGCCGCGGTCGAAGGAGGGGGAGAAGCGGAGCGAGTTGGTGGGCAGGTTCCACCCCTTGACTTCAACGGTGCAGGAATTGTTGACCCGGCCGCCCAAGGGGAACAGGCCGGTGATGTAGGGGATCTCGCCAATCGAGATCCGGTAGCCAAAATCCTCGCGTCCGCGGTAGATCGAATCGTGGACTTCGAGGACGTACTTGCCGTCCTTAGGAATCTCGTAGAGCAGGACGGGATCGTGCCGGAAGCCGAATGAATCGGCAAAGGCCACCTCATTTCCCTTGTCGTCGTAGAGATGCATCACGGCCTGGAACCAGCCGGGGACCGCATCGGCCAGGTAGGGGATCAATTCCCGTGCGGCGCAGTGGGCCACCAACTTCATCCCTTTCTTGGCGTCAAAGGCGAAGCGGTCGACATCCCCTGGCATGATTTGCCCATTAATGACCATCGGAAACTTGATATAGACCGAAGGATCGGGGGTGATATCGTTTGGTTCCTTTTCGCGGATTTCGGGCCATTGCCCCACATAGAACCAGAGCGGGTTGGACATCCCCGTGGCGGTCAAGAGGCGGAGTTCCCGGTCGCCGAACTTGGCATCGGGATCGAGTTCAATTCGGACGGTGAGCTCCTCGGCGATCTGGGGGTTGGGTTGCCGTTTGGGGTCCGCCTCCCGCATCCGATAAATCTCCATTTCCTTGAGTTGTTCATCGGTGATCCCGAGGATCTTGATGACCTGCTCGCGAGTCACCGAACCCGGTCCGTTCTTTTTCTCCAACTCCTCCATCTTGAAGTTGATTTTCAGATTCAGCGCGACGTATTCTCCTTGGGTCATCGGCCGGTACCAACGAACGATTTTGGTCTTAACGCCGCCGCCGGAGATATAAGCTTCGGTGACTTCTTTGATATTCTCGCCGCCGACGACGACCTCGAAGGTCGTCCCGCGGCAGCCCCCGCCGGGGAAGACATACCCGATGTGGGGATGCTTTTCAGCGACTTGCGCGGC
Source organism: uncultured Planctomycetaceae bacterium (assembly GCA_964558295.1). Taxonomy (GTDB): domain Bacteria; phylum Planctomycetota; class Planctomycetia; order Pirellulales; family Thermoguttaceae; genus JBDKTH01. The sequence continues at coordinate 7,422 of CAZLDQ010000018.1, forward strand.
AAGCTCGGAGGCGGTCGCTAGCAGCATGGCGAGCCCAAGGACCCAATACCATCGAGAGACGATCATCGTAAGCTCCGCGTGAACAGCAGGGACACGGACAACAAGCAAGCCGTTCCGCTTCCTCGCGTGCGCGAGGGGGAGCGGGGATCGGCGAAGACCAGTTACATGATTTCCTTGAGCCGCCCGGCCAGCTTCAGGCCTTCGGCCGGCGACGGCGTGGCCTTGACGATTTCATTCATTGGATGCGGCAAGTTGGCGTCGGGGTCAATGCCGAGCAACTCGTAGATGCTGCCGATCAAATCGCCGGGATAAACGGGACGATCGCGGACGCTTTCGCCTTCGGCATCGGAAGAACCGACGACTTGGCCCCCCTTGAAACCGCCGCCGGCAACGAGTACGGAAAACACGGCCCCGAAATGATGCCGGCCACCGTTCCAGGGCGACTCCCAGGCAACTTTGGGTGTCCGGCCGAACTCGCCGCAGCACCAGACGATCGTACTGTCCAAGAGTCCGTGGTCGGCCAAGTCGGTCAGCAGCGTAGCCACCCCTTTATCCAGGTTGGGCAACAGCCGGCGCATGGCCTGGAAATGCTCCTTGTGGGTATCCCAGACGAACTGGTTGATCGTAACGTACTTGACCCCCTTTTCGATGAGCCGGCGGGCGGCGAGGCACGACTGGCCGAAGGTGTTCCGGCCGTAGCGCGTACGGAGTTCTTCCTTTTCCGTGGAGAGGTCGAAGACTTTGCCGGCGTCGCCGATGATCAGTTCGTACGCCTCCTTCTCGGCCTTCTTGGCGGCCATAATCTCGGGGTTTTCGCGTAGGGCATGGCTCAGGGCGTCGGCTTGGTCGAGTTGATCGCGGCGGTACTGCTGCTCCTCATCGGAGATGCCGGGAGCGATGATTCCTTCGACGGCAAAACGCATTGCGTTCGGGTCGCCGCCGGTGGCAAAGGGCTTGTACTTGATGCCCATGAAGCCAGCTTCCGAGAACCGTCCCTGCGGCTGGGTGAGGACGATGTACGGGGGGATCAGGCTCTTCGAGCCTTCCTGGAAGCCCTTGAAGGCAGTGACCACAGCGCCGACGGCCGGATAGACGAGGCGTCCGCCGGGCATGCGGCCTGTCTGGAGCATGTAGGAAGCGGTCTCGTGGCCGTTCTGGCCGTGGGTCATACTACGGATGATCGAGTACTTGTCGGCCACTTTGGCCAACTCCGGCAACAATTGGCCAATGCGAATCCCCTTGACATTCGTTTCGAGGTATCCGTTCAGCGGGCCGGTATAATCGGAGCCTGCGTCGGGCTTGGGATCGAAGGTGTCGGTGTGCGGGGGGCCGCCGGAGAGCCAAATCTGGATGACCGCTTTGGCCTTGGGCTCGCGTGCCGCGGAACCCGCCGTTGCGGTGGCCGAGGTGGCCGGCGGAGCGGCGGAGCAGAGGCGGTGCCCCAGGAGGAGCCCCCCCAGGCCCAATGCCCCAGACTGCAACAGCGAGCGGCGTGAAACCCGCTCGCAATTCAATGAAACGGTTGTGTCGAACAACGGCACGTACACTTCACGATTCCTGGCCATCTTCTCACCTCGTGTCGAATGCTGTACGGTCGACCGTTCCGCAGGCCGCGCCGTAATCTGGGATAGTCTAGTGCCGAAACAAAAATTCCGTGGTATTGATCAAAATCCACGCCAAGGTCGTCCCGTCTCCCCCTCCTTCGCCTTCGGCAGGAAAGCGGGAGAGAATTGCCAAATAAAGATTCTCGGAAGAGTTTTCCCCTTGGATCAGCTTCTTTAACGCCGGTCCCTTGTTGATCTTATTGCGGATATGGCTCGAATTGAGCAGGTGCAACCGTTGGCCGGCCGTGATTCGATTGTTGCGTTCCGATTCAAACCCACTGTCGCGCGAAGGGCGGCCGAACAACTCCAGGAAACTGCTGGTGATACTGCCATCGGGCAAGGAAATCGCACGCTGCACTTCGGGGATGAACGTGTAGGGCTCCGGAATAATACTCGAATAACTCTCGGTCGTCCCCGTAATTTGGTTCAAGGCGTCGATGATCACTTCGGCTTCCAAGCGGCGAACCGTGTAGAAGGCGAACTGGGCGGCGGCCTCCGGATGCTTGCTCTTAGGGAGCGAGGAAAGTTGATAAGTGCTCGAGTTAAGGATCAAGCGGTAGATGTGCCTCAGGTCGTAATTGTTCTTGATCAACTCGTCAGCCAGCGCGTTGAGCAGTTCGAGGTTCGCAGGTGGGTTATCCGGCCGGATGTCGTCCGGCTCATGGACAATCCCCCGTCCCATCAGCCACGCCCAGACACGGTTGACAATGTGCCGGGTAAACCAGGGATTCTGCGGGGTGATCAGCCAGTCGGCGAACACTTCGCGCGGATCCTTGTCGGGAGGGATTTCCACGGTCGTGCCGTCGGGAAAGACCGGCTTGGGTGGGGGAGCCGGCTTGGGCTTTTTCTCCGTCGATTTTCGTTTTTCGCCCGGTTTGGCGGCTGGGGCTGGTGGCGGGGCCTCGGTCTTGTAGGGATCGAAGAAGATGATCTCTTCTTTCCACTCCCGGGTCGACTTGCGTCCGATCTTGAGGAAGAAGGCCGACATCCCCTCCAGCCGCTCGGCCGGCCACTTGTCGGCCCGCGTGCCCATAAACGTCAACGCCACGGCTTGGGCAATCCCCTTGGGCTCCTTGTTCTGAAGGGCACGGTAGAAGTTCACCTGGGGCGCGCGGAAGTTGCTGCCGCTGTAGGTGAGCAGCTCGCGCACGAACTGGGTGTAGGGCATGTTGTCGCGGATCGCGTGACGAACCCAGCGGTGATAGGCTTGCGCGGCATTCGGCCAGAGGTTGATCGGAAACTCGGCCTTCACGCGCAAGATATCGCACCATTTCATCGCCCAGTAGTCGGCGAACTCGGGCCGCTCCAGCAGGGCGTCGATCAGTTTCTTACGCTTATCGGGGCTCTTGTCCGTGAGAAACGTGCGGGCCTCTTCGACTGTCGGCAGGGTACCGATCACGTCCAGATAGGCTCGGCGCAGAAAAACCGCGTCGGAGCAAATGTTCGCCGGCTCGATCTTCAACTCTTTCCATTTGGCAAACACCAACTCGTCGATTCGGCCTTGGGGCGTAGGACGCTCGTCGGTCTCGAAGGTCTTCCGGTCAAATCCTGCCTCCAGATCCCGTCCCGGTTTCAAATCGGGAAAGGCACTGTCTTCCTCCTCGTGAACAACAACCGGCCGTCGCCGCCGGAGGTCTTCCCGTTCCTCTTCGACGACGGGTTCTTTGGGCGCCTTGGCTACGGGACGCTTCGGCGCCGGCTTGGAGAGGACGGTCCACAGGGCGAACGCCGCCACCAACCCGATGGCTAGAGTGCCCAGAAGCAGAAGCACCTGCCCCACCGGGGACTTCTTCCTTCGCACCGTGCTCACGGCCCCGTGCCGCGGCTGCGGCGACGGATTCACTTGGATCGGAATTCCTGCGGGGGGCGTGGGCTCGGCCTCGCTAGGCTGGCCGACTTGGACCGGCGTCGCCACCGGGAGGTCGAAGAACAGCCCTGGTACTTGCGACGCTTGACACCAACCGGTCCAACCCGTGTTGTGGACCATTGTCTCTGGACGCACCACCCCCGCCGCAACCGCTGCTCGCAACTGCTCTGCCGTCAGCGGACCGACCGGCTGCTCTCCAGCAAGATAGAACCAGGAATCATTCGGGGTGGCCGTCATGCGCTGATCACATCCTAAATCCACACGAGCCCCGCGACGAATTGTACTCCACCACCTTACTATCTTAACCTTCCGCGGCTTTCTATCGCAAGTTTCTGCGTGATCAACCCGCCATTAGTAGGAGTTTTCGTCCCGGAAATCGCCCCTCGCTATCGCCTCCTGGTGGAGTCCTGCCTCTTTCTGGGTAGCGGCTGCGCGCTTTGGGTGGTTTCGGCGCTATGCGCATGCTAGGCGTGTCGAGAAAAAGCCAAGCGGTATGGCTCACGAATGCGTATTGAAGGCAGGCCCGGCAAGGCTGTGGCACCGTTCAGGCCCGTCCCTGCACCCGGTTACGATACTGGCGAGGACTTAAGCCGGTCGCGCGTTTGAAGGCACGGGCCAGATACTCGCGGGAACGAAACCCCGAGGCGGCAGCCACCTTGGGAACCGGCAGGTCGGTGTCGGCCAGCAGTTGTTTGGCCCGCTCCAGGTGGACCCGACGGATCTCGTCGGCCGGCGTGCGGCCCAGCACTTGTTGGAAGCGACGGTCCAAGGATCTGCGCGACACGGGCACGGCGCGCAAGATGTCGCAAACCTGGATCGGTTGTGACGTGTGGGCGCGGATGAAAGCGATTGCCCGGGCCACGTCTTCATCGTCGATTGCCAGCGTGTCGGTCGATTGCCGGACGATCACGCGCGTCGGCTCGATCAGCACCGGCTTGGCCGGTGGCTTCGCGCCATGCAACATGCGGTCCAACAACGCGGCGGCCTCGAAGCCGATCTGTTCGGAGGTCAGAGCCAAGGCCGACAGGGGTGGATTGCACGTCTCGCACAACAGGGAGTCATCGTCGGCGCCGAGCACGGCCACCTGCTCGGGGACGGAAAGCCCTAATGCCCGGCAGGCGTAGATCACCTCACGGCCGCGCCGGCCGGTCCAGGTGAGTACGGCCACTGGTTTGGGCAAGTCGCGAATCCAACGCTCCAGCTTCTTCTGCTGTCTCTGCCAACCCTGGCGTGGGCGTTTGGCGCTGGGGGAGTGCAACAGCGCACACGAGTAGCCCAACTCGGCAAGCGTCTCGACAAAGCTATGATGGTGATCCTCCACGAACGAAAGGTTCATCGGGGCATAATAGGCGAAATGCCGGAAGCCTTGATCCAACAGATGCCCGATGGCAAGCTTTGCGGCGGCATGCAGGTCGGCCGTCACCGTCGGGAAGCTTACCCCCGGCACACGAGCCGTGGAGACGTTGACCACCAGGCCATGCGCCCGCTTCAAGTGCCGGGCCATCGCAAGATCGGCCACCCGGGCGATGATCCCGTCGCCGCGCCAACCCGGCGGCAGTCGGCCCGGGGCGAACTGGCAGCGTTGTTCGAGCCACAAATCCCAACCGCCCTGCTGTTGGGCATACTGCGCAATGCCGCGAATCATACGCCGCCCCCAATCGGTCGCCGTATCAATGAGCAGGGCGACTTGCGGATATCTCGGTGTCGACATCTCAGCTTCTCCCGAGTGGGCTTTGACAGACAAAACCTGTAGCGAACACCTTCTGTGGCGTTCCGTCGTTTCTGCTTCCCGGAACGTCACGGAGGGCGTTCCCTACAGGGGCTATTACCGATCCTGTTCGTCAAACCCCAACTGGTGGTACTCCGTCGATGTGGCCAATTTGGTCACATTATTTGCTAGATCTTACATTGACGCAAGCTCCGCCGTGACCAAGAATCGAACCTAGCGTGACGAGGCAGCCCATCCACCGCGGCACGGGAAGACCGAGCACGACAACGCGACACCTGATTTTCACCGCATGGGTCTTCCTCCTCGGCCTATGCACAGCCAACGGGCCGCCCCGCCACGATGGTTTGACTGCAACACCTACGCCCCCAATTCCCAGAGAGTCCGTTTTTCTCGATACTTGCCTTCGAAAAACAGGAACCGGCTCATGAAAACCTGCTGTTCGCTTTCACTCTTGGCTGTACTGCTGGGGCCAGCCTTGCCGCTTCTCGCAAGCGAGACGATCAGGCCGATGATTGACGACACGCACGACCGCGTGCAGACGACCCTTGCTCCCGATTTGAAGCGAATCGGGACGGTTAAGCCTCGTGGTGCACGTGAGGTCGGGCGGTCGAATCTGACGATCGGTTGCGAGATGCTCGATCGCGACTATGGAGATTTTGAGCAGTTCAAGGCCTATATCGAGCCGCTGGGCATCAAGCGAATCCGTCTCCAAGCCGGCTGGGCGAAGACTGAAAAGGTTCAAGGGGTTTTTGACTTCGCCTGGCTCGACCGACAGGTCGACTATCTGTGTGCGCAGGGCATGGATGTGCTGATGGAAACGTCCTACGGCAATCCGATCTATCCCGGCGGGGGTGGGGCGTCGCTGAGTGACGGGCTGCCGACCGGCGACGTGGCCCTGGCCGCCTGGGATCGCTGGATCGAGGCCTTGGCCAGCCACTATAAAGGGCGCGTGCGTGATTGGTCCACCTGGAACGAGCCGAACAACTGCAAGGGCAACACGCCGGAAATCGTGGCCGACAACAACATCCGCACCGCCGAGATCATCAAGAAGCATATTCCCGACGCTCGAATCGCCGGCCTGGTGATTGGTTGGCCCGATGCCCGCTATGGGGAACGTTACATGAAGGTCCTCAGCGAGCGAGGCAAGATCGGACTCTTCGAGTGGATCATCTATCACGACTACTCGCTCAACCCCGACTCGATCTATCCGCGTGTCGAGGAATTTGTGACGATGATTCACCAGTACGCTCCCAACATGAAGATCTGGCAGGGCGAGTCGGGCGCGACCTCCGCTCCCCATTATTCGGCGCCGATCTCCTCACAGAAATGGAATAGCGAGCTGACGCAGTGCAAATGGAACGCCCGGCGGTTGATCGGCGATCTTGGCCATGGGATCGAGTCGCTGCTGTTCACCTTCTACGACCCGGCCTATGACCAGCCCCAACGCTACACGAGATTTGTCGACCCGCTCTGGATTCGCACGCGGGAAGACCGGTTCATGAAGCGGATGGGGCTCATCAAGTGCAACGAGGACGGCAAGGTGCTCAAGGTCAAACCGTCCTATTACACCGTGCAGAATATCGCTTCCATCTTCGACCAGTCGCTGGAGCCCGTCCTCGGGTTTGCTTGCGAGATTCAGTGCGAAAAGAAGACGGCCGCCTATCTGTTCAAGAAGCAAGGGAGCCTCCAGAGCCTCTTGGCCCTTTGGGACTCTTCGAGCCATCCGGACAACACGAACGAGACGACTCCCGCTCAGATCACGCTGACAGGCGTCACGTTCCAGACGCCGGTTTGGGTCGATACAGTGACCGGCGCGATTTACGAGTTGCCCAAAGAACGCGTGGTTACCGAGGGTGAGAAGACCGTACTGAAAGACATTCCCATTTACGACGCCCCGGTGCTCATCACCGACAAGAGCGTGGTTATTCCTACCCCGAAGCAAGAACCGAGACACGACGACGCTGGCGAGCGACACTGAGTGCCATCTTATTGGAGAGAGTAGCCCCGGCCACGGAGGGTTTTTCGTTCTCCCAGCCCCTCCGTGTGTTCGGGGCTATTGTTGTGTAAGCGGAAACACTCCGGTTTTGGGGGTGTTGTCGGTTTGCCCGTTGTGTTTGCCGTAACGTGTTTGACCAGCCTCCTCGTTGCATTTGTCACATGCGGCAAAACTCCCGCACGTAGGCTGGTCAGACGCCTTGGCGGGCAAGTTCGGCTTGTCGAGCCCCGACGCTATGGCCGACCGAAGATACAGCAGTCTGGTTGTTGGGGCCCGTCAGGGTGACGTCGCCTCCTGCTCCCTCCCTTTCCTGTATGCCAATGGAGTCGTCCATGTCCTCCCTTTCCGAGGTGTTCGATGCGGCCTTCAAACGCCAGTTGGAAGAACTGCAACTGAAGATCGATGCGCTGCCCAATGAACAGCGTCCTCATTTGCAGAGTCTCCTGGAAGCCACGCGGCAACAGCACGACGAGTTGCGGGAGAGCTGCAATCAGATGCGACAGATTTTCAACGATCTCCTGGCGTTGGAAAGCCATCGGGGATAGGCTGCCGGGAGGCCGGCGTCGGTCCTATGCGATCTGGCCGAAGACTTCCCGGGCGGGATAGAACCTCTGCCGTTGTTGGGCCATCTCCTTGAGCAACTGGGTTGGTTGCATTCGCACGCCGAGTGACTCCAGCGGTTTCAGGAGCTTGAGGAGGCGGGCTGCGCCCAAGGTGTCGGCCCAATGCAACAGGCCGCCGCGACCGGCCGGGAATCCTAGCCCATGAACCATGGCCAAGTCGATCGTCTGGGGTTGGTGAACCTTGCCTTCTTCCAAGAGGCGGGTGGCCTCGAGGACCATCGGCAACAGCAAACGAGCCGTGATCTGCTCTTGGGTAAACCGCTGGACAGGCCGGGCCCAGGTGGCAATGATCGTCTCGACCTGCGGGTCGGGCTGACCTTCGCTGTGCGCGTCGGGGTAGTGGAAGAACCCGTGTCCCGTTTTGCGCCCCAGCCGGCGCGACTTGTACATCGTAATCAGAAGCGGCGACGCGATGACTCGGTCGGGAAAAGCGTCCCACAGCACTCGGCCGGCTGACAAGACCGTGTCGATGCCGATCTGATCCAGTAGCGCTAGCGGTCCAATTGCCATGCCGAATTGCCGGGCGGTCCGCTCGACCTCGTCGATCGTTGCTCCATCGAGAAGGATCTCGAGGGCTTCGGTCAAGTAGGGCACCAAGAGACGATTGACGAGAAAGCCCGGCCCATCGTCGACCACAATCGGCATTTTGGCGATTGAGTGGGCGTAGGCCGTAGCCGAGGCGATCGTCTCGGGACGCGTCTTCGGACCGCGGATGATCTCCACCAAGGGACGTTGCCGAACCGGATGAAAGAAGTGGATCCCACAGAACCGGCCCGGATCGGTAAGGTTCTCGGCCAGACGGGCGATGGGAATCGTCGATGTGTTCGAGGCGAGGAGCGTGTCAGGGCCCAGGTGGGATTCGAGCTGCGCGTAAAGCGATTGCTTGAGCTTGAGATTCTCGGGCACCGACTCGATGACCAGATCGCAGGTTCCCAAATCACCGAGGTCTTTGGCGGTCGTGACCAGATGGTTGGCCAGCGACGCGGCTCGATGACTCCCGAGATCGCAGTGCTCGCGCAACTCGGCAAGGACGCGATTGCCGGCCGATGCCAGGGCAAGCGAATCGGCATCGGTGACTACCACGCGAAGGTTCCGCATCGCGGTGGCAGCGGCAATCGCCACCCCCATCATTCCAGCGCCTACAATCCCCACGCTTTGCGGCCCAACGCCGCGAGGTTCGTTGGTTGCGCGAACGGCGGGGGCGGAAAGCTCAGCCGGAGGCCAAGCCATCTCGCCCAGCATTTCGGCGGGGGTGGAGGGCTTGCGCGGAAGCACGATGGAGTCTCCTTGGTGCGTACTCAGCGGGGCGCATCAGCTAGGCGGTAAAACCATGCAGTATATCATGGAATGGCCGCGTCTGCCGGGCTGAGACCACACTGGCCCCCTCGTTTGGCACCAACGGCTTCATCCCTGCGCTCCCGTGGCTACACACTTGGATTACTTCGGCATTCCACGGCCTGCGAGTTGGAATCGAATCGGCGTGTTTTTCGGTGTAATCGACAGAATTATACGGGCGAGTAGGGCGGTGAGTCCCTCGTGCGGGCGGCGTGGCTCCACTCACAGGTTTTGCATCGAGCCGGAATCGAGATTGTTGCGAGGAAGAGACGCCGGATGGATGAGCGCAGAGGAGGTCGTTTTCTATCGCGTCGTGTTGGGCGGTGGTATGCGGACAGGCGAGGGAGAGGCGAGGCTTGCCGTCTGTGGCTGGTGGGCGAACCACTCCTTCCAGAGCGCGGCTTGTTCCTCGGGGCCACACGGCGGCTTTCCCAAGGGTTTTCCGAGATCCTGGCCAACCACTTTGGGGAGACTCTCCAGAGCCGCCCGACGAATGTCGGGGCGGTCGTCCAAGAGATGGATCAGCAGCGGCACGGTTTCGCGATTGGCCAACTCGCCTAGGACTATGGCCAAGTGGCGTCGCACGGCCGGCTCGGTGCTGTAGGCGAGGCGTTGCAGGGCGGGTAGACCCGCCGGGTCCTGGAGTCTGGTCAGGGCGGCGGCGACTTCGACTCGCAATAGCTCGTTGCGATTGGCCAGCAAACGCCGGAGGGGCTCGATCTCGTCGAGATGATCCAGGGCGCCTAGCGCGCGGGCGGCGGCTCCGGCAACGAGGAGGTCTTCGTCGGCCAAGGTGTGGAGCAACGCGGGAGCATACCGTATGTCGGGGTGAGCCGCGAAGTGCAAACAGGCCCGGCGCCGCACTTCCGGGGAGGTCTGTTTCAAGGCGGCTTCGGCCAAACGTGCGGCCGACTCCCGGTCGTCGGAGGCGAGCGCATCCAAGACGTCTTGCCAGACGAGTGGGTCGGTTTCCTTGGCCATTAGGGGTTCCAAGCGTGCGAGAGCGGCGAGGCTGAGGGGGTGCCGGCGGGTTTGTTCGGCCAGTTGGCTGGCGGCGCGGCGGCGGATCAGCATGTCGTCACTTCCCAGCCGATCGAGAGCCGTTTGGACGGCATTGTGATGGGTCTGGATGTCGGCGGGAGAGAGATACTCGGTCGTCTTGCACGAGGCCTCCTCGCCGGTCAGAGCGGCTGCGACCAAGGTGATCTCGGTGGGGCCGATTTCCTCGCGGAATCGTTGTTGGAGTTGGGCCAGGACTTCGGCACGCCGTTCGGCGGGAGCGTCGACGAGGAACTGGCTGGCCGGGGGCCATTGGGAGGACAACTCCTGGCAGGCGGTCTTTCGCGTTGTGTAGCAATTACGTCCCATGGCTTCCAACAAGAGCGGGCCGGCCTGGGCCAGCGGCCAAGTGGCCACTGCCTTCACAGCCTCTTGCTGAACGCCGACGCTCGGATCGTCGAGCAGTCGCTGGGCAAGGGCGAAGCCTTGGCGGTTGGCGGCATGGCGCAGTGTTCGGGCAACGGCGAGCCGGACACGCCAGGAGCGGTCGTTGGCCGCTTCCATGGCCGCTTGGTAGGCGCCCAGATTAGCGAGGGCCGTGACGGCCGCGGCGCGTAAGACCTCGGTCTGGGTCTTTAGAACGTCTTCCAGGGCGGCCTGGGCTTCAGGGCCGCCGAGCTCGCCCAACGCCGCGATTGCCGCGGTTCGTACCTGCAAGTCGGTGTCGTGCAAGGCCACGGTCAGATACGCCAAGGCCTGGGGGGAACGGGCGCGGGCCAGTATGGTCAACACGGTTGCACGCACCTGCGGATTCGGATCGGTCCGCAGGTCGAGTAGCTCGGTGGGCAGCGGGTTCGGCGGCGACTCACTCCAGGCTTGCAGGGCTTCCAGCCGTCGGCGGGCGATTGGACTGCGCAAGGCCTCCAGCCGTTCGTGCAGATCGTCGGAAGGGGCTTTGTCGGTTCCTGACTCCTGGACGCTTGACCAGAGCGGTTCCCAGGGACGCACGGCCGGCCATGAGGAGCAGCCTGGCAGGATCAGGCCGGCGCTGACACACAGCGCCCAGAGTGAGTGACGAGTCCGTATCAGCAACCGAATCGACACGTTAGGCAAATCCTTTCGCCAAATCCGTTCGAGGTTCCGGAAACGCGACTACTGCTTCGCCGCAGGCCCCGCAGGCTTGGCCGGCGGAGCTGGGGCATCGGGGACATCGGCCGCCGGGGCTGCGACCGCGGCCGCCGCGGGAGCCGCCGCCGGACGCAACTGCGCCATGATGGGGCCAAGCCGCTGTAACAAGGTCGCATCTTCAAGGTCTTTGTTGTCGAGCATTTCCGTAATCTTCTGCGTCTGCTCGAGCATGTTGGTGATCGCGGTCCTCTGGGGGGCGGTGGTGGCGAGCTCTTGGATCTTCTCCAAGGCGATCCGGACACAGATCACCTGCTCCTTGAACTCGCGGCGTCGAATCGCAGGCGTTGTTTCTTCGCTGCTGCTCGCTTTTTCCTCGTCCGCTTGCGCGACATTCCGGCACGCTTGTATCAACAGCTCATTGAGTGCCATGGCAATCTGCCCCGGATTGACGGGCATGGCGTCGGCTTGGTAGGTGAGTCGGCCGAGTGCCTTGGCCGCCGCGCAGCGCACCAACATCGGGCTATCCACTTCGCCGATCACGTTCACCAAGGCTTGAACCACTTCCCCTTTTGGGCCTGCCAAACGGAGATTGGCCAGTACCTCGATCGCCAGCATCCGCATCCAGGCCTGGCCATCCATGGAACGGCCCGGGCTGACGCGGGTCGAGGCGATTTGAATCATCGCCGGGATCAACGTGGTGTCGCGGTACTGGGGATCGGCAATCCCCAGGGCACTGTGGCGCACCAGGCTTCGCAGGGCGGCCACCTTGACCACGTCGACTTGCTTCGGGTCCTTCAACGCGTCGAGCAGCACGGGGAGCGCCGCCGGCAACGGGACCGGCGGATCGGTGGCTTTCGCCGGTTCTGACACGTTCAGATCGCCGATGGTCAACATGGCATTGAAACGGCAGACCGGGTGATAGTTCCCTTTAGCCACTTCGTTGAGGGCTTCCAAGGCGAGCCTTCCGAGGTGCGTATAGACGGGGCCCGTCTTGGCGGTGCGAAAGTCGTTTAACAGGTCTTTGCGCAAGTCTTCACGCATCCGGACTTCGGTCTTTCCACCCCGTTCCAGGGTGTACGAAGCAAAATTCTCCGGATGTGACCACTGGGGGAAGAAGAAGGTCTTATAGAATGCGTCAAAGGTGGCCTGCTCATCCGCTTCGAACTTGCCGGCGCGAAGGATCTTGCCGAGTTCCGACTTCTTTTTCTTCTGCGTTTCGTCGATGGGGAGCTTTTCGTAAGCCTGAGCCACGGCGGGCTTCGCGGCCGGCGGTTCGGTTGCCGGGGCTGGTTTCTTCGCGGCTGGTGTAGCCTTCGCGGGTGGTGTAGCCTTGGCGGGTGGCCGTTTAGCGGCGTCACCGCCCGTTGCAGGCTTCGGTCCGGCTGCTTGTCCCAACGCTACGGATCCGGCGATCGCCAGCCCAAGAAAAAACACAACGGCCAAGGGCCACAGACCGCGACGAAGGCTAACGGTGGGCATAGAATCCATGGGGGTTGACGCCGAACGGCTCGCGAAACGGGAAACGCCACCACCACCAGGGTGATAGGCAACTTATAGGCTAGCTTTGTCAGGGTAGCACTGTCAAGTTGTGTCGGGTGTGGGGGAGGGGCAATCTGGTCGGCAAGCGGGGCGGCGGTGTCAGCCTCGA
>CAZLDQ010000018.1:20360-30318 GCA_964558295.1 uncultured Planctomycetaceae bacterium
AGTACAGGGGGATTGGATTCTTGCCCCACTCGTGCGGTTGGACATCGCTCCAAACGACTGGCCCCACCCGATGGATTACCGGGCCAGGTGACGAGGCTTTGGGGCCGCTTGGGGCGGTGCTTTCACCCGGGGGAGTTAGGCGTCACCCTGAGCCGGCCAAACGTCGGTGTTGCGCCCCAAGGCTTCCGTTGTCAGAGAACGGGGAATGACAGGCAACGGAATCGCATGCTCCGAAAAGGGTTAGATCCAGCGTTGTAGTAGGTATGGGGGGTTAGTCTCGCTCGCTGCCGCAGGGCGGCAGGCAGCATGACAATCACATGGGTGATCGTCGACGAGAGTATTTGGACGCCGCTCGGGGAAGGTGGAGAAGCTGTGCTCAAACGTTAGAGCACCGAGAATTTGTGCGCGAGCCCTCTTGCAAAAGGCTGCTTGCCAAGCAATGATATCGTCTGGCCCTAACCGGCAGCCGTCGTGGGCCGGCTTCGTTCGGTGCCTGTGGTGTTGACGACTGGCAAACCAAAAAGCGAAAGGACCGACTTAATGTGCCGTCTGAATCCTGTTTGGGGACGTTTGTGCAGGGTGGGACAACTCGTATTGGCCCTGGTTGTCGTTTGTCGGCCGGCGATTGGCCTCGCGGAGACGGCGGACGACCCGGTGCGGTTGATTTTTGACACAGACATGGGCAACGACGTGGACGACGCGATGGCGTTGGCGATCATCCACGCCCTGGAGAGCCGCGGCGAATGCCGGTTGCTGGCGGTAACGGTCACGAAGGACAACAAATATGCGGCTCCGTTTGTGGACCTGATGAACACGTTCTATGGGCGCGGCGAGATTCCGATTGGGGTGGTGCGCGGCGGTGCCACCCCGGAGGATGGGAAGTACCTGCGTCAGGTCGTGACGGCCGAAGACGGGGGCAAATTGCGTTATCCGCACGATCTGACCGATCCGGCGCAAGCCCCGGAGGCAACCCGGCTTCTCCGTCAGGTGTTGGCGGCCCAGCCCGACGGGTCGGTCGTGGTGGTGATGGTCGGTTTCTCGACGAACATGGCTCGGCTGCTGGCCTCAGGGCCGGATGATCTTTCCCCGCTGGATGGCGTGGCCCTGGTCAAGCAAAAGGTTCGCTTGTTGTCGACAATGGCCGGGGCTTTTGGGCCAAAACAGGTTGCCAAGCGGGTCGGGGAATACAACATTGTCAAAGACCTGCCGGCCGCCAAAAAGGTCTTTGCCGAGTGGCCTACGCCGGTCGTGGCCAGTGGTTGGGAGATCGGAGATGCGATCAAACATCCCTCACAGAGCATGCGGGAGGATTACCGCTTCGTGGCGCAGCATCCACTCGTGGAGGCGTACCGCTATTATCGTGGACTGGCCAACGATCAACCGACGTATGACCTGACGAGCGTGGTCTATGGCGTGCGTCCGAACCGGGGGTACTTCGATCTTTCGCAGCCAGGCCGGATTATTGTGGAGGACGATGGTTTCACGCGGTTCGAGCCGGCCGCCAACGGGCCGCATCGCTTCCTGATCGCCCGGCCCGAGCAAGTCGTGCGGGTGCGGGAGCTACAGGTTGTGCTTTGCAGCCAACCGGCCAAGTGAAGGAAAGCGGAGAGCGGGGAAGTTGGGGGCGACCAGCACTATTTGTGGGTTAGCGGGATGACGCCGTCCCAGGCGGGCGGAGGGCGGCGGTTGTGCTGGGCGATGTAGACGGTGAGGAAGTCGGCCACCTGGTCGGCGGCCGGGGTCTGGTGGAGAAGCTCGTAGGCCTCGGCCCAACGGCGGGCGAGAAAGGCATCCAACGCGGCCTCATAGCGGCTGAGATGTTCATCGGTCAGAAGTGGATAATCGGCTTCGGGAGGCAACAGTTCGCTGACTTCCAGTGGAGTATCCAGGCCGTAGGGACGGACTACCGCCAAGCGACGGACCCGAGCGACGTCGCGGGAAACCTGTTGGCGCAGCGTCTGGGAGGTAGCCTCGTCTAAGAGAATGGGGGCCCGAAGCGTCTTGGTCATCCCCTCCAAGCGCGAGGCCAAGTTGACGGCAGGGCCGAAGACGGTGACTTTTACCTGATCACGGGTCCCGATCTTGCCGGCCACGGCTTTGCCCGTGGCGATTCCAATGCCCGCATGGAACCCGGCCAGCGGGCTCTGGGGCTCTTGGGCGGCAGCCTCAAACTCGGCACGGATGGCCAAGGCGGCCTGGCAGGACCGCGCGACGGCGTCGGGTTGGACCAGCGGCCATCCCCAGAAGCCCATTGCCGCATCGCCCTGGAAATCGCCGACCACGCCTCCCTGGGCAAGGATCTGATGGGTCATCACGCCCAAGGCCCGGCTGACGCGGTGGAGCAGGTCGAGCAGATTGCCGGCGTGGCGTTCTGTTTCCAGCGAAAACCCGCGCAGGTCGCAGAAGAGTACGGAAACCTGTGTTTCTCGTGGTGCCAGGACGACCTCGGGGTCTTCCACCGAGAGCGTTTCCAGGACCACCGGCGAGAAGAACTGGCTCAGCGTAGCCTGCTGTCGTTCCAGCCGGCGCACTTGCGTCAGAGAACTGACCGTCGCGGCGACGAGTTCTGTAAATTTCACATCTTCTCGGCAGTCTTCCGGTCCCGACGAGCCGGATCCGGCGGCCGGGTCTGTCGGGAATCGTCCGGAGAGGTAGAGTCCCCAGCCTGCACATGCTTTCCCTGGCACGGGCGTGCAGAAGGCCCAATCGACGTTCCGGCGCGCCGTGAACAACGACGTCTCGTCAGCTTCCGCCTGCTGCCAAATGTGCAGAACACTCTCGTGTTGGCGGATGGCCTGGAGGATCAGTCGCTGACTTGGGTAGAAGTCGTCACCGGTGATCAGGCGTTGATCCCAGTGCAACACCCGAACGTTCGGAGGCGTCTGGTCTGTTTCCCCGGCGCGATCAACGATCACCACAGCGGCCGTGTCAGCACGTGGGATGCCGGTCAGTAGCATGCTCACCAGACGGACGCAGAGTTCCTGCTCGCCGTGGGCCTCGGAAATGACGTCGGATAAGCGGCGGAGGACTTCGATCCGGTAGTTGGGATTGCGGAACTGGACATCTTTGAGGTACTGGGGACTGAATGACTGCTGTTGGAGGGGCTGGGGCACATTGAGGGTGACATTCGCCCGCTGGTCGGCCAGCGTGAATGTCGTTTCGCCGATCACGAAATGATCGCCTGGCCGCAGATTGAATCGGGCCGAGTCGCGTCCCTGGAAGTAAACGGGATTCTGCGTTTGCGCCAGACGGGTCACTTCGAGCCGGCTGCCGGTCAGGCATGCCCGGACATGCTGCCGCGAGATATGGGGATCCCACGGGACGGCCCATCGCCCGCTCCGGCCGAGCACCACGATCTCTCCTTCCGGCAGGGCACGGCGCCAACGCTGTTGGGGTTCTCGGCCTTGGGCGATTAGGTCGGGCATGGGGAAAGGATGAAGGCTGAATGAATGATGAGCTGTCTGCCAGGTGAGGAAAACGTCCCGCGCTTAAGGGGCTGAGTGACGGGGACGGGATAAGCAATGCGTTCCTCCGTCCATCTTCAATCCTCAATTTTCAATTTGCATTTTTCAATTTTCAATTCTTTTCCCGTCGAAGTGATGAGTCTCCGTTGGCGCATTCGAGGTGGTGCTGTTGGGTGTGCGCTCCGTGGGCTCGCTGGTCGTGGGGGCCGGCGGCATAGGGGAAACCTCGCGGAGCAAGCGGAGGGCGAGGATCCAAAGACCGACGAGGACAACGGCGATCATGGTCGCGGCCGCCACGCCAAAGCGGACGAGCTTCGTGCGCAGGGCGGTCAACGTCGAACCGATCGCCAGATCGTAGGCCTCCTGAACGATAATGCGCCAGCCGATGTCCTTGCCGCGTACGGTGATCGGTTCCATCTGAGCGAGCCAGTGCTTGTCGTAGGTTGCCCCTTCAGGATCGTCTCCCAAGGGGTCGAAATACTTCTGCCTCTGCTCGGCCGTAGTGGGGAGGTCTTCGGGCGTGAGCCGGTATTCCCGAAAACGGTCGGGCACCCTTCCGTGCTTGCGTTGGAGTTCATTGAACAGCGGGTGTTGAAGGATGACTCCCTTGTGTTTGCCTTCCCGCCAATCAACCAGCACGGCAAACTGCCCCTCGCCTCCCTGCAATTCGACGAAACGGCCCACCTCGACGGTCAGGGCCACGACGCCGAGGAATCGTTTTTCGGGAGAGTCATCCCAGACGGGCGTGGAGATGGCCACGATCCAATGGTCGCTGGCCTGGGAGCGAAAGACGTCGGAAGGCTTTGTTTCCTGTACGTGTTCGTCTGGCCCCGGACGCCAGGACTCGAGCTGCCCCGTATTGCCCCCGTAAAAGAAGGTCCGCCAAGCGAAGTTCTTGCCCAGGGTGAGGGATTCCGGGATGCGGACCATTGAAATGCCCTGCGCATCGCAGAAAAACCAACTGGCCACCTCGTTCGGCGCCTTCTCGGGATGCATCGCTTCGGGCGTGAGAGAGCTGACGAGCGACTGAAATTCTTGCTGAAGCTTTTGCCGGGCAGGGTGTTCGCGGAACTGCCGACGGAGCGGTTCCAACTGTTCTTCGGTACGCGTGGGATCGTTCAATTGCCGGAGCAACTGCCGAAGGTCGGGCTGGTTGACGGTGTTGGCGATTGCTTGCCGGAAACGCTCCGAAGAGGCGACCCGTTCAACCGCTTCGAAGCGGCGTTCCAACTCATTGGCGGCAAACCGGGCCACATACTGGGCGGCAAAATGGTTGCTCTTCAAGGCCCGGTCGGTCAAGGCATGTTCAGATCGCACCAGCGCCGTGTTGAACCCCCGCCAGGCAAACAGAGTGACCACGCCCAAAAGAAGGGCTGGCCCCACGGCTCCCACGACCATGAGCGGTCGCCGGGCGCGTTGGGCTTTGCGGGTTTCCAATGCGGCCAGCACGGCCTGGACGTTTGGATATCGCTTGGCCGGATCCACGGCCAGGCAGCGTTCGAGGATTTCGGCCAAGGCGCGATCCACGCCCGGGACTTCGCGATGGGCGGTCGGGGGTGGGGCATGGCGGATCAGCCGCCGATACCAAGCGAGCCGCTGCTCCAAGTCGGGGGCCTTCTCCAGATGCTCTCCGGCTTCAGGAGTGCGATACGGCGGGCTGCCGGTGAGCATGCAGTAGAGTAAAGCGCCCAAGGCGTATACATCCCAACGTGCATCGGGGACGGCCTTCAGGTCTGCCTGTTCGGGGGCCATGTAGAAAAGCGTACCAAGGGCGGGGGCCTGTTCATGGGACAGCCGCGATTGGCCAAAATCAGCCAAGCGGGGCTTCTGGTCTTGATCCAGCAGGATGTTGGCCGGCTTCAGATCGCAGTGGAGCACCCCCTTTCCGTGGGCGTGAACCAGTCCGATCGCTACGTCGCGAAACAACTCGACCGCCTCGGAAATGGGAATCGGACCGGCTTGGAGCCGCTCGGCGAGCGATCCCCTCTCCAGGTATTCCATGATATAGTAAGGGGGATCGGCATCCCAGCCGACGCCGATCAACTGAACCACATAGCGGTCGGCAAACAGGAATGCCAGCTTTTCGACCTCTCGCGACAAGAGCGACCAGGCGAGTCCGCCACGATGGGCGGAGCACTTGATTGCCCCCCGGCGGCGGGTAGTCTTCTCAACCGCCACCCAAACCTCTCCATACGCCCCCCCACCGAGGAAACGATCCATCTCGTAGCCCGGCACCTGTGTGGGCGGGTGCGTGCGTTTCAGGCTCATCTCCAGGGAGCGGCGGCGTTCCGGTCCGCCTTGAGGTACGGTCGGGTCGAGGCTCATGGGCTTCAGTATAGATGGTGAATGGTGGATGGTGAATGGTGGATGGTGAATGGTGGATGGTGAATGGGGGATGGTGAATGGTGGATGGTTTGCGTCAGGGAGTGGGGGGGAGCCGTCGACGCTCCACCAGTCATCACACTCCCCCTCCCAAGTTGGCGTTGACGTTGGTGGTAATCTAGCTAAAATGTTGCGATTCTTACAGTTAGAGGTGTACCAGCTTTCCGGTTGAGTAGATTGATGGCCAAGGATACCAACGAAGAACGAGTTGTCGGAGCCGCATTCTTAGAGGCCTCACGGCGAGACAAGCTCCGCCGCATCCAAGAACTTGGATTCGATCCGTGGGGGGGGCGGTTCGACAATTATCAGGCCATTGGTCAGATTCGCGCGCGGGAGAGCGAGATTGTGGCCGAGCCGAACGCCGATCCGGCCGGGACGCCGGAGTTGCACGGCCCCAAGGTGCGTGCCGCCGGCCGAATCGTGCTGCAGCGCAAGACCGGCAAGTTGGTGTTCCTCAATATTCGAGACTGGACGGGCCAGATCCAGTTATTCATCGGCCAGAAGCAGGTCGGCGAGACGAACTGGGAGTTGACGCAGAACTTCGACCTGGGCGACCTCATCGGGGTCGAAGGAGAGTTGAAGCGAACCAAGACCGGCGAACTGACGATTTTTGCCGAGAACCTGTTCTTCTTGACCAAGTCGCTCGAAACACCGCCGGATAAGCACAAGGGGGTGCAAGACCCCGAGCTGCGCCAGCGAATGCGCTACCTTGACCTGATCCACACCGACGGCGTGCTGGAGCGGTTCTTGCGGCGAACGAAGATCGTCCAGTCGATTCGCAACACGCTGGCCGGCGAAGGGTTTGTGGAGGTGGAAGGGCCGACGTTGCATGCCATCGCCGGCGGGGCGGCCGCCCGGCCGTTTATCACCCATCACAACGCCCTGAACATCGACCTCTATCTGCGGATTGCTTTGGAGCTGCACCTGAAGCGGCTTCTGGTGGGCGGCATCGAGCGGGGTTACGAGTTGGGCCGGGGCTATCGCCCCGAGGGGCTCGACGCCCGGCACAATCCCGAGTTCACAATGCTCGAACTCTATCAGGCCTACGGCGACTACCGCTCGATGATGGACCTGACCGAGAAACTGATTGTCGCGGCGATTCAAGCAACCGGCCAGGATCTGGTGCTCCCTTGGGGTGACAAGCAGATCGACTTTACCCCGCCGTTTGCCCGGATCAGCTACGACGAGGCCTTCCTCCAGTATGCCGGCGTGGCACCGACGGATGAGGAAGGGATCAAAGCGGTGGCGGAACGTGTGGGGCTGGACGTGGCCGGCAAGCATCCGGACGTGGTGAAGAACGAGGTCTTCGAGGCGTTGGTGGAGGATCAATTGAGCGGGCCGGTCTTCGTCTACGACTATCCGGCGAACATCTGCCCGTTGACCAAACGCAAGGCTACGGACCCGGCGATTGCCGAGCGGTTCGAGTTGTTTGTCCACGGCATGGAATTGGCCAACGCCTACACCGAGTTGAACGATCCGGACTTGCAGGAAGAACTGTTCACTAAGCAGTTGGCCGGCCAGTCGGAAGAAGACTCGATGGCCAAGATGGACCGCGATTTCATCCGCGCGCTGAGGCACGGCATGCCCCCAGCCGGCGGCTTGGGGATCGGCATCGACCGCCTCGTGATGTTGTTGACCAACAGCCAGTCGATTCGTGAGGTGATCCTCTTCCCGCTCCTGCGGCCGGAAGCAAATGAATGATGAATGATCAATGATGAAGGATAAATGAAAAGCAACGGCGGCCGGTGCCTTTTGCATTCATCATTTGTCATTCAGCATTCATCATTCCCCTTGTGGCAAGGAAGCCGAGTTATGTACAAGTTGCTCCTCTGCTGGCGGTATCTCCGCACGCGGTATATTGCGCTGGCGTCGATCGTCAGCGTGACGTTGGGGGTGGCCACGATGATCGTGGTCAACAGCGTGATGTCGGGCTTCACGACCGAGATGCGCAATCGCATCCACGGGATTCTCTCCGACGTGATCCTTGAATCGCGGAGCCTGGACGGATTTGCCGACGCCGAGTGGCATATGGCCCAGATCCGCAAGGTGGCCGGCGATTCGATCGAAGGGATGACGGCCACCGTGGCTGTGCCGGCGATGCTCAACTTCCGCGTTGGCGAGAATTGGGTTACCCGCCCCGTGCAACTGATCGGGATCGATGCCAAGACTCATGCCCAGGTTGGCGATTTCGCCAAGTATCTGCAGCATCCGGATAACCGCAACGGGCATCTCGGCTTCAACCTCCATAACGACGGCTACGACGTCTACGACCATCAGGCCGAGGGGCAGGCCAAGCCGCGGGACCAGATGGCCGATGCCGGTTGGATTCACCGCCGTCGAATGGCCGAAATCGAGAAGTTCCGCAAGACGCTTTTCGAGCGGGATAAGAAGGCCCAAAACAACGCCAACGATTCGCTTGCCCAGGCTGCCGCCGCGACCCAGGTCAAGGATCCGTTTGCGGCAAGGGGATCTCAGGACCAAAATGTCTTCGACCCGGCCAAACAGCAGAACACCGGCGTGATTCTCGGGATCGCCTTGGGCAGCTACCGGACTAAGGAAGGTGAAGACCGGTTCCTGATCCTTCCAGGCGACGACGTGAAACTGACGTTTCCCAACTGCTTCGCCAGCTCAGGGAAGCCGGAGGCGCGCAGCGATGATTTTACGATCGTCGACTTCTATGAAAGCAAGATGAGCGAGTACGACTCCAGCTTCGTTTTCGTGCCAATCGAAAAACTCCAGCAACTCCGAGGCGGGATTGACCCCACGACCGGCGTTGCCCTGGTCAATTCGATCCAAATCCGGCTCAAGCCGGGGGCCGACGCGGTTGCCGTGCGCGACAAGCTGCGGGCGGCGTTCAACGAGCAACTCTATATCGTCGAGACTTGGCAGGACAAGCAAGGGGCGCTGCTGGCCGCCGTGCAGGTGGAGACAGCCATCCTCAATGTGCTCTTGTTTCTTATCATCGCCGTGGCCGGCTTCGGCATCCTGGCAATCTTTCTGATGATCGTCGTGGAAAAGACCAAGGATATCGGCATCCTCAAGTCGCTGGGGGCCTCGGCCATGGGGATCATGGGCATCTTCCTGGCCTATGGTCTTTCACTCGGCCTGGTCGGCTCCGGCGTTGGAATGGTGATCGGGCTGCTATTTGTTCGCTATATCAATGAAATCGCCGACCTGTTGGGCGAGATCACCGGCACCCCGGTCTTCGATCCGCAGGTCTATTACTTCTACAAGATTCCCACGATTGTCGACCCGCTGACAATCATCTGGATTGTTGTGGGGGCCCTGTTCATCGCAGTGTTGGCCAGTGTGCTGCCGGCCTTACGTGCCGCGGCTCTCCGTCCCGTGGAGGCGTTGCGCTATGAGTGACAAGTCGACACAGACCGCTCGGCGTTCTGAGCAACTGGGGCTGAACGGGCCTCGCCTGACGCTCAGCCAGGCACAGAAGCTCCCCCTGAGCGCCGACTCCACCGACGACGGTTTGATTCGGCCGATGAAGTCGGGCGGGTTGCTGTCCGCCCGGGGGTTGAAAAAGAGCTACCGCAAGGGGGCGGTGAACATTCCCGTGCTCCGGGGTGTCAATTTGGGAGTGCGGCAGGGTGAGATGCTGGCGATCGTCGGCCAGAGCGGTTCGGGAAAAAGCACGCTGTTGCACCTGCTGGGTACCTTGGATGCTCCGGATGAGGGGGTGGTCTATTTCGACGATCAGCGGATCGACAACCTCCCCAGCCGTCGGCGCGACCTGTTACGCAATCAGTCGTTTGGCATGATCTTCCAGTTCTATCACCTCCTGCCGGAACTAACGACGCTTGAAAACGTTCTGGCACCGCTGATGATCGGCGAGACGGTTTGGAACTTCTTGCAGAAGCGGAAGGAGCATCGCCAGCGGGCGACCGAGCTGCTGGAGTTGGTGGGACTGGGACACCGCCTCAAACATACCCCGCGAGAACTATCGGGCGGGGAAATGCAGCGGGCGGCCATCGCTCGGGCGCTGATTACGGGCCCCCGGGTTCTTCTGGCCGATGAGCCGACCGGCAACCTTGACCACACCACTGGGCGCGAAATCCTGGAAATCCTCGCCTCCTTGAACCGCCAGCAAAACCTCACTATAG
>CAZLDQ010000018.1:30328-43517 GCA_964558295.1 uncultured Planctomycetaceae bacterium
ACGCACGATCTTTCCATCGCCCAAGACGCCGACCGCATGGTGCGCTTGGTTGATGGGAAGATCGAAGAATAAGTGGAGGGGGAGAGTGGAGTGTGGAGCGTGAAAAACAGGGCGTTGTTCCTTCTTTCTCTCCCCTCTCCCCTCTTCACGCCCCACTCCCCGCTACTTCCAGACCTTATCCACGTGAAATGTTATGTCTCTAAAGATCTATATCAATGGGAAGCTGTACGACAAGGAACATGCCACGGTCAGTGTGTATGACCATGGGTTGCTCTATGGCGACGGGGTGTTCGAGGGGATTCGGAGCTATGGCGGGAAGGTCTTTCGGATGCGCGAGCATCTGGATCGGCTCTGGAATTCGGCCAAGGCCATTTGGCTGACGATTCCGATCTCCAAGGAGGAAATGGCCAAGGCGATTGAAGATACCTTGGCCGTCAACGGCATTCGCGACGGGTATATCCGCGTGGTCGTCACCCGAGGCGCCGGGAGCCTCGGTCTCGACCCGAACCGCTGCAGCGACCCGCAGGTGATCATCATCACCGACTTAATTTCGCTCTATCCGGAAGAGCTCTACCAGAAGGGTCTGGAGATTATTACCGTTAGCACGATGCGCAATCATCCGGCTGCACTGAGCCCGCGGATCAAGTCGCTGAACTACTTGAACAACATCCTGGCCAAGATCGAAGGGCTCCAGGCTGGCTGCATCGAAGCGTTGATGCTCAACCACAAGGGAGAAGTGGCCGAGTGCACCGGTGATAACGTGTTCCTCGTCCGTGACGGTACCTTGCTTACTCCGCCGATCGACGCGGGGATCTTGGAAGGCGTCACCCGGGATACGGTCCTTGAACTGGCTCGCGAAGGCGGCATTCCGGTGCGCGAAGTCCCCCTGACCAAGCACGACGTCTACATCGCCGATGAGTGCTTCCTCTGTGGCACGGCTGCGGAAGTCGTACCCGTGGTCAAGGTTGACAGTCGCACGATCGGCGACGGCAAGCCGGGGCCGATCACTAAAGATCTGATCGCGCGGTTCCAGAAGCTGACGCGAAGCTGAGGAGGAAGCGGTTCGCTTTCAGCAAAGAAGCGAGAGCGAACCACGCTGGCGACCGAACGCCTGTGACGGATCAGCACAATCGCAGCGAATCCGCCAAGGCCGGCAGCCGGGCGCAGAAGCCCGATGGCTCTTGGCTGACAGCCCCCTCAGAACAGCCACTTGATCACGAAGAAACCGCCGACCAACAGCGCGAAGAAGACCGCGGCTGCCACCTCGAAGTACTTCTCGAGAAGCGTCTTGATGCCTGGGCCGAAGACGTAGATACAGGCGGCCACGGCATAGAAGCGACCGAAGCGGCCAAGGGCCGAGGCCGCAATCAGGACTCCCAACGCGATGTACTCGTGGAAGATCCCGGCCGAGATGGTGAACACCTTGAAGGGGATCGGGGTGAACGCGGCGGCGAGGATCGCCAGGAAGGCATTGTCCTGGTAGAGCTTGCCAACGTAGTCGATGTTTTGCTGGGTGCAGCCGGGGACATAGTTGGTGAAGAAACCGCCGAGGGCCGCCCAGAGGGCATAGCCGATGAACCATCCGAGAATCCCACCCAGAACGGAGGCTGTACCGCAAACGGTCGCGTAGTGGAACGACCGCTTTGGCTTGGAGACTGATAGGGCAATTTGGAGGACGTCGGGAGGGATGGGAAAGAAGGAGCTTTCGGCAAACGCGATTGTCGCTAATGCGGGCGTCCCGTAGGGGGTGTCGGCCCAGTGAAGCACCCAGAGATACATCCGCTTCAAGATTCCCAGCCGCCGTGAAGGAGCTTGTTCCGGGGTCGATTCCACAACAGGTGGCGTCATACGATTCCTTTGTTGGGCAGGGGGCGTCTTGGATGCGGAAGGGGCTATGGTCGGGGAATTGTAATCCGACTTGGCGGAGGCCGGAAGCCGAATCAGGGGCGCTCAAAACATGGGACGCGTGCTAGCACGCTGGAGACGGAGTTGCCAATGACACCACTTCGAGTGGGGCTGGCAGGCCTTGAACACGTAGGCGGCATGACCAACGTGTCCGAAATGGCGAGTTCCCGCGCCTTAACCCGCTAGCACACTCCAAGATGCGAAGCATCCCCCGACAATCAGGCGACGGATGATTTGCGGCGTGAAAGGGTTGCAAACGGCCATCCTTCCGGTTGACGCTACTCTCATCGGGCGATACAATCGGCAGTGGGTTCGAAGGGTGACTACCCTCAAAGAACAGTTTGTCGGGCATCTTTTCTATCGGATCGACACCACCGAACACGCAAGGACTTGAAGGATGCACCTCCACCGGTCCGCTATGGGCTGGGTGGTCCAGGCACCGGCGAAGCTCAATCTGTTCTTCGAGGTGCTGGCCAAGCGTGACGACGGATATCACGAGGTCGAAACGCTCGTCTATCCGATCGACTTATACGACACCTTGTACTTCAAGGAGGATTCCAGCGGCCGGATAAGCCTTGGCTGCCAAAAGGGGTCCGGGTCGTGGGGACCGCTGGACAGCGGTCTCCGGGCCGTGCCAACCGGCGCGGACAATCTCGCCGTACGGGCCGTGGAGTTGCTGCGGAGCCGGGCGGGAGTGCGCCAGGGGGCCCAGTTGCGACTCGTCAAACGGATCCCGAGTGCGGCAGGGTTGGGTGGCGGTTCAAGTGATGCGGCGGCAGCCTTGCTAGCGGCCAATGCGGGATGGCATCTCGGCTGGTCGCCGGCGCAGTTGCAGGCGCTTGGCGCGGAAGTGGGGAGTGACGTCCCCTTGTTCTTCGCGTCAGGGCCGGCGATTTGCCAGGGTCGGGGAGAGCAAGTCGTACCGACTCCTGTGGCAGGCCCGTTGTATTTCGTGGTTGTCCGTCCTCCTGTCGGCTTATCGACGGCTGCGGTTTATGGGGCCTGCGACGTACCCAGGGCCCCCCGACCCTTGTTGCCCCTTCTGGATGCCTTGAGACGTGGAGATCTGGCCGCTGCAGGCCGGTTGATGTTCAACCGGCTGGAATCGGCCGCAGAAAAGCTGTCGCCTTGGGTTAAACGCCTGCGTGGAGAATTCTCTCGGGCGGGCTGCCTGGGGCACCAGATGAGTGGAAGCGGGACTTGCTACTTTGGGCTTTGTCGTCACGCCCGCCATGCCCGGCACGTGGCCCGACGCCTACAAGCTAACGGAGTGGGGATTGCCTATGCAGTCCACGGGAGCCGCTGAAACGCCCGTATCGTAAGGAGACCGGCCGTGGAGATCACCGAGGTTCGCATCAAGCTCATGGAGGAGCCCGGCGAGCGACTGAAGGCCTTTTGCTCGATCACCTTCGACGATTGCTTTGTCGTGCGTGACTTGAAAATCATCGAGGGAGCCAATGGTCCGTTCGTGGCCATGCCCAGTCGCAAACTGACCGCCCATTGCGGCAACTGTCGCGCGAAGAACCATCTTCGTGCGGCCTACTGCAATCAGTGTGGCGCTCGCCTAAAGGAGATTCAGGCGCTTAGAGACGAGGAAGGACGCGCGAAGCTCTATGCGGATATTGCCCATCCGATCAATTCCGCCTGCCGGGAGATGATCCAGCAGCGGGTGATCCAAGCGTTTGACGAGGAGCGGGAACGGGCCAAGCAGCCAGGCTACGTCTCGACCTATGACGACTACGATCAGGAAGAAGCCGTTGCTGAGGCCCGTCCGTCGAGCGTGCCCCAAACGGCTCCAGGCCAGACAACTCAGATCCAGCAGGCGGAAAAGCCACGCGGGCCTCACAAGGTCCCCTCGCAGCAGCCGCAAAATGCCGATCGCTCGCAAGGCGATTTCGGTGCAGGGATTCTCGAGTAGTCTGGTTGAAGTCCTGACGAGCAGGAATGGGCAATTCCTAAGCTGGCAACGGTCGGCCTTCCTCGCTGCAAGAGACGCGGATTGCCATCCGCTTTCTCCGCGTTATGCAAAATAGCGCACGGCGTTTTCGAAAATCTTCAGCCCGTCGCCCACGATCCCGGCTTCACCCCGCGTCCAACGCGGATGGTGGGTTGGATCGATATGGCGCTCCGGATGGGGCATCAGCCCGAAGACCCGACCGGTGCTGTCGCATACCCCCGCCACATTGCCCCTCGACCCATTCGGGTTGTCGGGATAGGGAACTGGGTGGGATAGGTCCTGGCCGTCACTGCCCGACAATGGCCGATAACGTAGGACCAATTGTCCGGCGGCTTCTAACCGGCCGAGTGTGGCCTCATCCCGGGGCACAAACTTGCCTTCGGCGTGTGCGATTGGCAGGTACATTGCCTCGATGTCCTGGAGAAACACGCACTTTGATCCGCTGGTCCGCAACCGGACCCAGCGGTCTTCAAACCGGCCCGAGTCGTTCCAGGCCAGCGTGGCCGCCGGCCCGTTCTGGGCGTCGGATTCCAACAAGATTCCTGACTTGATCAGAATCTGGAATCCGTTGCAGATACCCAGAATCAGTTTGCCGTCAGCCTTGAACCGAGCCATCTGCTCGGCCAGGTGATGCTGGATCTGGGTGGCCAGGATTCGGCCAGCCGCCACGTCGTCGCCATAGCTGAACCCGCCCGGAAGGCACAGAATCTGGAACTGCTCCATCACCGCTGGATTCTCCAGCAGCCGGTTGATATGCAAGAGTTCCGTCTTCGCCCCCGCCTTTTCAAACGCAAAGGCCGTTTCCTTATCGCAATTCGTGCCAGGGGCTCGAAGGATCAATACACAAGGCTGAGCCATGGGAATTTTGGATTGAAATGTGAGATTTGAGATTTGAGATTTGGAATTCGCAGCTTTCGACTGATCTTCGTGGTCGGGAACGGGCTCCGCATGTGGTCCGTGCTTGTCTCTTCGCGGCGGACCAGGCCGTCTCACCATGCCAACGGCTTGAGCCAAGCCTCCTTGAGTGTTGCTAGGCTCGCCTCGACCACCGGTTGATCGGCGACAATCTCCAGCCGGTTCGTGTTGAGCACTTCTCCGATTCTTGCACAGGGAATCTCGGCCATGGCGGCCTCGAAGGCTGCTGCCTGATCCGGCCGAACTTCACAGAGGAATCGGGTGTTTGACTCGCTGAACAGTCGCACGGCCACGGCCGACGCGTCGGCATTGCTTGGCACGCGATCCAG
Organism: uncultured Planctomycetaceae bacterium; assembly: GCA_964558295.1. GTDB lineage: Bacteria > Planctomycetota > Planctomycetia > Pirellulales > Thermoguttaceae > JBDKTH01. The sequence goes on from CAZLDQ010000018.1 coordinate 35,435, forward strand.
CGCGACGCGTGCCCCCAGGCCGCCGGCAAAGGCCATTTCGGCCAGGGCTATGGCCAAGCCGCCTTCGCTCAAGTCGTGGCAGGCACGGACCAAGCCTGCGTCCATCGCCTGGTGCAAGGCGAGAAACGTTTGTCGGGCGACCGCTGCGTCGACCGTCGGCACCTGGCCCCCCTTGAGGGAGTGCACAGCGAGGAAATGCGAGCCACCCAGCTCGTTTTTCGTCAGGCCGACGAGATAAAGGGCGTTGCCGGGCTCCTTGAGGTCCATCGTTACCGCACGGCTTACGTCGTCCATCTGCCCCAACGCACTGATCAACAGCGACGGCGGGATGGCGATCGGCTCACTGGCGCCTGCCGGGCGGAATTCGTTGTTCAGGCTGTCTTTGCCGCTGATAAACGGAGTGCCCAGCGCGGTGGCGAGGTCGTAGCAGGCCAAGGCCGCGCGAACCAACGAGCCGAGCGTTTCCGGCCGATCGGTGTTGCCCCAGCAGAAGTTGTCGAGGATAGCCACCCGGCGGGGATCGGCCCCCACGGCTACACAGTTGCGCACGGCTTCGTCGATCGCGCTGGCCGCCATCCAGTACGTGTCCAAGTCGCCGTAACAGGGATTCATGCCGCAGGCGAGGACGATTCCCCGACGGCTGCTAAGCACAGGGCGGACCACGGCCGCGTCGCTGGGACCATCGTTGGCCACGCCCACCAGGGGTTTGACGACGCTTCCACCTTGCACTTCATGGTCGTATTGCCGGATGATCCAGTGCTTGCTGGCCACATTGAGCGAGCCGAGAATCCGGAGCACATCGTCCGTGAAGTCGGCCTTTTCCGGCAGCTTCACCGATTGCAGGGGAGGCTGCGTGTAGACGGCTTCCCGAACCACGGGCGGGCGGCCGTCGTGGAGGAACTTCATGTCCATGTCGGCCACTTGCTGGTCGTGGTACTTCAAGACCAACCGGCCGGTGGGCACAAACTGGCCGATCACGGTGGCTTCGACCCCTTCGGACTCACACAGGGCCTTCAGTTCATCCCACTTGTCGGGCGGGACGGAGAAGACCATCCGTTCCTGGGCTTCGGAGATCCAGATTTCCGTGTAGGAGAGCCCTTCGTACTTCAGTGGGACTCGATCCAACCAGACTTCAGCACCGATCTTTTCGCCCATCTCGCCGACAGCGCTAGAAAACCCACCGGCGCCGCAGTCGGTTACGGCGTTATAGAGGCCCCGATCGCGGGCGGTCAGGAGCACGTCGAGGACCATCTTTTCGGTGATTGCGTTGCCAATCTGCACCGCCCCGCCGGAGACGGTCTCGCTTTGGCTGGTCAACTCGGCGGAGCTGAACGTGGCCCCGTGGATCCCGTCGCGGCCCGTCCGGCCGCCGATGGCGACGATCAAATCGTTGGCCTTCGGCTCCTTGCGTGATTTGTCACGAGGGATCAGTCCCACATTGCCGCAATAGACCAGCGGATTGCCGAGGTATCGGGGGTCGAAGTAGACCGCGCCGTTGACCGTGGGGATGCCCATGCGGTTGCCATAATCGCGGACCCCTGAGACCACGCCCTTCATGACCCGGCGCGGATGAAGTACGCCGGGGGGAAGTTGATCGGCCGGCGTATCGGGCGGGGCGAAGCAGAACACGTCGGTGTTGGCCACGGGCTTAGCCCCCATCCCGGTGCCCATCGGATCGCGAATTACGCCGCCGATCCCAGTGTTGGCTCCACCGTAGGGTTCGAGGGCCGAGGGGTGGTTGTGTGTTTCGACCTTGAAGACCACATTGTACTGATCGTCGAAGCGGACAATGCCGGCGTTGTCCTCAAACACGCTCACGCACCAGTCTTGGCTCCCGGCGTCGCGGCGGATTTTTTCGGTGGCGGCGAAGATCGTCTCGCGAAGCATGTTTTTGAATTGCCGTTCGGTCGAACCGTCACGATAGCGAATCCGACCGGCCAGGGTTTTGTGACTGCAATGCTCGCTCCAGGTCTGGGCGACCGTTTCCAATTCCACGTCGGTCGGGTCGCGACCCAGGCCGCGGAAATAGGTCCGGATCGTCTGCATTTCGACGAGTGACAAGTAGAGCTGGCCTTCCCGGCTGAGCCGCTCCAGGGCCTTGTCGTCCATCTCACGGATCGGGACGATCGTTCGCTTGAACTGGTAGGGGGAACCGACCTCCAGCCGCTTGAACGGCAGGGGCCCAAGGACCGCCTGCTCAATCGCGTCGTTGGCCAGGAGTTTTGATGCCAGTAGCGGCAGCTTATCCTCCGCCAAGCCCGCGACCCAGTACTTCTTCAGGGTGCGGACCGCCTCGGCACAGAAACCGAAGTCGGCGATTGCCGTCTGGACACTGAGCGCGACTGGGTCCATTACGCCCGGTTTGGGCAAGACGTGAATGAGTTGCTGTCCGGCAATGGGGGCCCGGTGGAGCGACTCATCCCCTGCGGGGGCCACGAGGGTCCGTTCTACCACCCGGTCGGCCAGCAGTTGCTGGGCAAGCAGCTCGATCTGCTCGCGGTTGAACTCGCCTTGGATCAAGTATCCGTAAGCGGTGTGGACCTCAAGGTTCTTGGCCAGTCCCAGGTCGGCCGCGTCGGCGGCGACTCGCTGGGCATTTAAGTCGGGTTGTCCCTCGCAAGGATAGATGTCAACTTCCCAAAGCATCGCGGTTCCGTTTCGCTCGAGTGAGGATCTCTTCCAGCGTCGTATCGTCCCCCTGGCGGATGGCTTTGACCAACGCGTTGAGTCTTTCCAGATACTTTTCCAAGGCCGCCAGCACATTGGCACGGTTGGCGGAAAAAATCTGCTTCCAAAGTTCGGGATCGCCCCCTGCTAAACGGGTGGTGTCAAGAAACCCGGAACCCGTCAGCCGGAAATACGTTTCCGGTAACGTGGCGGCCAGCGCGGCGGCAGCGGCGTGTGGCAGGTGGCTTGTCAGCGCCAAGGCCCGGTCATGTTCGGCTGCCGACATCTGGATGACTACCGACCCCAGGCTGCTCCAAAACTTTTCAAGGGCATCAAAATCTTCCGCCCGAGTATTCTTCGTGGGCGTGAGAATCGCCACACGGCCCTCAAACAGATTGGCGTTCGCATGGCTCGGACCGTTCTTCTCACTGCCGGCCAACGGATGGCTTCCGAGAAATCGGCAGCCGCGGGGCAGGGGAGCATCGAGTGCTTCGACAATCGCTTCCTTGGTACTCCCAGCGTCGGTAATCAGAGCCCCCTCCGGACAGTGTTTGACCGCCTCGCGCACATGCTCGACGATACGGCCGACAGGTGTGCAGACGACGATCAACTCGGCCTCGGCCACGCCTTTGGCCAGATCGATCGTGGTATTGGTGACGGCTTCGACCCGACGGGCTGCTCGGAGCGTGGCTTGTCGGCGTCCAATTCCGATGACCCGCTCGGCCAACCCCCGCTGGCGCAGGGCCAAGCCAATTGATCCGCCGATCAATCCAACTCCAATGATGGCCACGGTCTGGTAGCGTTTCATAACGACTCTCGATCCGATGCGGAGCGGGAAACGACCTATTGTAGCAGATCCGCGCCGGTTTTCAGGGGGGACCGGTGACTGGGAAGCCGAATGTCGAAAGATCAAATGACGAGACGATGACGAAGCACGAATGACCAAAGGCCGCACGGCTCTATTCCTTTCGGACTTCGTCCTTTGGGCATTTCTTCGTCATTTGATCTTTCGACATTCGGCATTATCCCCCGTCATAGTGGGAGGGCGATTGCCGGTCTTGTTTGCCAACCTCTCAGGTTGGTCAGACAATACGGACAAACGCCCCGGCCACTTCGGCCGGGGCGCTGACTGTGTTTCTCTCCGGCAACTGGGAGGGGGGCTAGTCCTTGGGCCCTTCATTGATCAGGACCCAGGTGCCCGTCTTGCCAGACACGGCGATATCGAGCCGGCCGTCGCCGTTTAGATCGACCACGCGGGGTTGCATGCCAATGCCCACGCCGCCGCCAAAACCGCTGATCTCATGGCGGGTGAACTGCTTGGTGTCTGGATTCCAGGTGTAATAGAAGAGGCATTCGGGCTCCAGGCCGCCGGGATCCTTGCCGGCATGGCCACGCACGCGTTTGCCGGTGACCAGATCGCTTCGGCCGTCTCCGTCCACGTCGGCCCAGACGATGGCATGGGCTTGCGACCAGCTCTTATCGATCAGGTGTTCGGTCCAGGTTGTGGTACCGTCGGCTTTCGGCTCGCCCTGTTCCCACCAGAAGAGGCCGAAGTCGTGGGCTTTCCCCCAGACGAGGTCGTTGCGTCCATCGTCGTTGACGTCGACGACGACCAACGGACAGCTGGGATGGGACAGTGCCGTTTCGGGGTGAAATTTCCAGGGAGCGGCGAACGGCTTGCCCTCCGGACGTTCGTACCAGCCGACTTCGGTGACCACGTCCTCCCGCCCATCGCCGTTGACGTCGCCAAACCCATAGCCGTGACCGCCGCCGTTCTCGCCGAGCACGATTCGCTCCAGCGTCGGCTGGCCGTCGGCGTCTTTACCCAACTTCCAGACGACCGTCGGATCTTTCTTGATCCAGCAACTAACGAACACCTCCGGTACGCCGTCGCCGTCGAAATCGTGCAGGTCAAAGATCTCATTCTGGCCGCGGGTGTTTTTCAAGAGCTTTTGCGGCCACTTGTATCCACGCTCCAGGCCCAGTTTGCCCGGGTTCTTGTACCAATAGAGTTCCGACTCCATCCATCCGCCGGAGATGACATCGAGCCAGCCGTCACCGTCGACATCGTAGACCAAGTCGGCGTTATTGGCATAGAACTCGGTCATCGTCTGTGGGATGTCGCGGATCGGATGGGGCACATAGTCTGGCCCCTTGAACCAATGGGTCCCGGCGACGATATCCAGTTTGCCGTCTTGGTCGACGTCGGCCACCGCGCAGCCTTCATTCGGATTGACCATCAGGCAGCGTTTCGAAAACTTGACTTCTTTGGCGTTCTGAGCCCAGACGCAGTCTGCGCCGGCCAAGACGGCCCAACTGATGCCGACGACCAGCAAGGCCGCCATTTCACGTCGCACACAATCGCCAGTAACCATACGGCAACTCCTTGTCAGTAGCTCTTGGGTGAGATATGCCATTCGCCGAGGGCCGCGTCTAACGATCCGGCGACCGCCGGGAGAACGACTTCTCCTACGGTAGCACATGCCCTGGGGTGTGGCAACGAGGTGGGACGCTGGAAGGGCTCCAGGGCTTGGCCCCGGACTTTCGTGGATCGGTCGGCAGGCGACCGTACCCAGGGGGGGCCTAACATCTGTTAGGGGACGCCCTACCGGAATGACTCCTACAAAAGGCCCCCGAGCCTGACCGTTGCCTGGGCAGTCCCTCATCGATGGGCAATCTGGCCTATGTTTTCAATGAGAGCCGTTCGAACGGCTCCGCTCCAAGCCTCTTTCTCCGTTCCCGTCTGGGCCATGTACATTGCCGACCATGAATTGCCTCAGCGTGCCCCATGTGAGTCCTTCCTCGCTCACCGGCACAGACCGCGTGCTCGGCCCGGCGACCTCTCCACCACGATTTTCCCCCCCTGAGTTGTCGGAGGTGTCGAATGCGCCGTTTCCTGAAGTCCCGCAGCCGCTGCGTGAATCGCGCCTACTGGACCTGCCGTCTCGAACCCTTGGAAACCCGTGCCCTCTTTTCGGTTTCCTCGGGAATTGATGATTCCCTTGCGCTCGACGGTGCCATGGCCAGTAGTCTGACTGAGTATCGGTTGGGCTACGATGAAGATCCTTCTCGCTTCGAGATTGCTGCGTCGGCCGCTCTCTTTGATGCGACGCCGACGGGGACGAGCTATCTGCTGTATGAGCATTGGGGGGGGACTTGGTGTGATGCCGAGAAGACCCAAGCGAACCAGGAAGATGACCTGATGTGTTGGGCGGCAGCCGCCTCGAACATCCTGGCCTGGACCGGCTGGGGCAACGTCAACGGATTGACCAATACGGACCAGATATTCGCCTACTTTCAGAGCCATTGGACCGACGAAGGCGGTTTGATGGAGTATGGCTGGGACTGGTGGTTTGACGGGACTAACAACAGCCAGGGCTATTCGGGATGGTCGCAGGTCGACGTGGCTGGGGGCGGTTTCTATCCGCACGAAACCTTCCGCGACTATTTCTACTACGACTACAACGAGGCGACCGCCCTGGCATCGATCAGCAGCTTCCTCAACCAAGGCTGCGGGGTAACGCTGGGCATCTACGGCCCCGGGGGCCATGCCATCACGTGCTGGGGCTACAACTACGACCCAAGCAATCCGACCAACTATCTTGGGCTCTGGATTACGGATTCCGACGACAGCAAGCTCTTGAGCAGTCCTCCGGACAGCCTCCACTACTATGAGGTCAGCTATGTTTCCGGCAAGTGGTACCTCCAGGACTACTACGGAAGCGATGCCTGGTATATCGGCGCCGTCCAAGCCTTGGCTCCTAAGGACCCCACTCCCACGACCCCGATCGTGTCGAACGACATCTCCGGCACCGTATGGAACGACACCAATGGGGACGGCCTGCACCAGACCAATGAAATCGGCTTGGCCGACGAGACCGTCTATCTTGATCTGAACAACAATGGCCAGTTGGATCAGGAGACGACAGTTGTCAGTTCCTCGACCGTCCAGACGATTTCGGATTGGTCGCTAGCTACCTCGACGCTCAGCTTTGCGGGGTCGGGGACGATCACGGATGTCAATGTTGTCCTGAATATCACCCATACCTACGATTCCGATCTGACGGTCTATCTGATCAGTGCGCGGGGAACCCGCGTATTGTTGTTCGACGGAGTGGGAGGGAGCGGGGACAATTTCGTCAATACGGTTCTCGATGACGAAGCAACGACGCCAATTAGCAGTGGGACCGCCAGTTTCACCGGGCGGTTCCGCCCCTCGCGACTTCTCTCCCTGCTGGATGGCGAGGAAGCCCATGGCACTTGGATCCTGGAAGTCTACGACAACTACTCGGGCGACACCGGGACGCTGAACAGTTGGGCTCTGGAGATCACCACGGGGGAACTCTCGACCCAGACCGATGCCAATGGCGTGTACAGCTTCACGGGATTGGCCGATGGGACCTATGCCGTGCGGCACCAGACGACCGCCGGCTGGCAAGGAACCTATCCGACCAATGGAGTACATCTGGTCAGCCTCCATGGTGAATCCGTAGCCTCTGTTGACTTCATGGCGGTCGCGATTAGTGTGCCGGCGGCGGTGGACCTGGGGTTGGTCGACTACCGAAATCTTGCCGCACTGAATCCTTCCGCCGGCGAATGCTGGTATTCGCTCCAGACGACTCGCCAGGGCTATCTGACCCTCGAAGCACTCTTCACCGGAAGCACCGATGGAGCGACGCTGACCCTTTATGATGCCAGCCATCATCTGCTGATCACCTCCACAGCTTCCGATGGCGGCCAACGCATCGACTGGCAGGTCACCGCCGGTCAAACGTATTTCGTCGGCTTGAGCGGGACGTTGAGTGATGTGACTCTTCGTCTGACCAACCTCGTTACCGTCAGCGGCAGCATAGTCACGGTCTATGGAACGGCATCCGACGACCTGTTGGACTTTGCGGCGGCCAGTTGGCATCAAGTGACGATTAACCAAGTCCATTATCAGTTCGATGGAAGCGTCGTCAATACGTTCTCGTTTGACGCTGGCGCAGGCAACGATTCAGCCACGCTTTGCACGGCGTCTGGCGATGGCGATGTTGCTCGACTTTGGGCTCAATCGGCCACAGTCACGGGAACCGGCTACAGTATCCACGTTGCCCATGTGCCCAACATCGTCGTGGTCAGCGGCGGCGGCCAGGATACGGCCTATCTTTACGACTCGGCCGGCGACGATACGATGCTCGGCTATGCGGATCATGCCCAGCTATCGGGAAACGGGTATTTCAACTGGGTTGAAAAGTTCCTGACAGTCACGGCCTACGCCACCGCCGGCGGCAACGACGCGGCCCAGTTCTACGACTCGGCCGGCAACGATCGCTTTGCGGGCACGCCGGCCCGGGCGCGGTTGGCGTTGGCCAACGGCACGCTCCTGCTCGGCTACTACTTCGACACGGTCCAGGTCACGGCCACGAGCGGTATG
>CAZLDQ010000019.1:0-10691 GCA_964558295.1 uncultured Planctomycetaceae bacterium
GACTGTTGCTTAACCGACCCCGGGCTTTGTGCCACTTCCGTTGAAACAAAACACGTCCAAGGATCAAGGGGCCCCGGGGGGCGAGGCGTCGCGAGAGCGTCAGATCGCGACAAGTCGGGAAGCCCCCGACGCTACGGTAGGCACGAACAGGAGGGCCTCTGTTTAAGACTCTTGACAGGCTGGGGCCACAAGGCAAACATAGAACTTGGCTGTCGAGGGGGTTCCTCGGCGAGAATCCCGGCTCCGCGTTCCATCGTCTGCACTGCGGGACGGAAGAGCCTTTCATGAAGCGTTCGAACTCAATGCAGCGGCGATCGGTGGGGGTGTTCTTGGAGGTGGGGCGCGCTGCGATGCGCAAAGTCGTCAGCGGCGTGATGGCGTTCGCGCATCAATGCGGTAACTGGAACGTCTATCTTCCGGAGAGTCGCAGCAGCAGTTCGCTGGAATGCATGTTGGAGGGACGCTGGGATGGGGTGATCGTGGGGTTTGATGACCCCCACGGCCCCGAGCTGCTGCGGTTGGCGGTACCGTTGGTGGGGGTCGGGGGAGGCTATGGCTGGTTTCGGCCGGACATGCGTATTCCCTATGTGGGGACGGATAACACGGCCGTGGCGCGTCTGGCGGCCGACCATCTGCTGGAACGCGGGTTTGTCCATTTCGCCTACTGCGGGTTCAGTCCCACGCCCGTCAACGGCTGTTCCCACAAGCGGGAGGAAGCTTTTGGGGAGGCGATTCGGCAGGCGGGCTACACGTGCGCGATTCACAACGCGCCGGATACGGCCTCGGAGCCCTGGGACAAACTCTGCAGCGAGTTGGCCGAATGGCTCAGTGGCCTCCCCCGCCCGTTGGGGCTGATGGCCTGCAATGATTCGCGTGCCCTTCAGATCCTCGAAGCTTGCCGGATGGCGGGGCTACGTGTGCCGGAAGACGTGGCGGTGGTCGGTGTGGACAACGAGGAGGCGGTGTGTCCTTTCACCGATCCGTCGCTGACAAGCATCGACCAAGGCTCGCGACAGACGGGCTATGAAGCGGCCCTTTTGTTGGACAAGTGGATGAACGGCGAGTCGGTGGCTCCGGGAAAACGCTCGGTATCGCCGGTGGGGATTGTGGTCCGCGGTTCAACCGAGATTCTCGCGGTGGACGATAGCGACGTGGCCGCCGCCCTGCGATATATCCGGGAGCATGCGTGCGAGCAGATCGGGCAGGACGACGTCAGCCGGGCCACCGGTTTGACGAATACAACCCTTCGCCGGCGGTTCAAAGCCGTCTTGGGACGCACGGTCCACCATGAAATTCAACGCGTGCGCATCGAACGGGCCAAGCAACTCCTGATCTCCACCGACTGGACCTTCCGGCAAATCGCCAAGCAGTCGGGTTTCTGTACGGCCCAGCACATGAGTCTGCGGATTCGTCAGGCCACGGGCTATACGCCACTCCAGTACCGTCAACGTTATACCACGCTGGCTGCGCAGCCGGTGGCCGAAGGGCCGGTACAGTAACGGCGGCCTTCGTCCGGCATCCCCCTTCGACCTCTGGGGCATTTCCTCGCAAGCGGAATTCCCGGCAATTCGTGCCTCCGTTGCTCTTTTCTTGCACTGGTTTGCCGTGCTTTTTTACGTTGTGACCCCAGAAACACAGAACTAGAATACCATCGAACTGGGGCGAGTTTACGATCGCCATGAGCTTCGCCAGACGGATCTTCGTGTGACTGCTCGTGCTGCGGGGTCTTGTGGGGGGCGAATCGCGAGGGGGCACGATACGTTGTCGGAATCGGAATGGTTGCGAAACCCGTGAACCGTTCCTGAAGAACGAACCACTTTCATCCCTAGGACCGGCCACCATGTCCGAAATCAGTAGGCGTCAGTTCCTCAACCGTTCCCGAACGACTACGCTTGGTTTCGCTGCCGGCGTCACGATTCTCTCTGACGCACGCTCGGTTTACGCGACGCCGGCCAATGACCGGCTCGTGCTGGCAATGGTCGGCGTCGGCGGTGGACGGGGGCATTCGCTGGCTCTGGGTTTTCTGGAACGCGGCGATTGCGAGATCCGCTACATCTGCGACGTGAACCGCCAGTTGCATAAGCCGCGTTCGGAGGAGTATGCGACACGCCAAGGGGGGAAAACGCCCAAGTGCCTGCAGGACTTCCGCGAGATGCTCCCCGACACGTCGGTCGACGCCGTCGTGATCGCCACCCCGCCGCATTGGCACGCCCTGGCCACGATCCTCGCTTGTCGTGCCGGCAAGGATGTCTACTGCGAAAAGCCGCAGAGCCACAATCCCTGGGAAGGCCGTCAGGCCGTCCAGGCTGCAAGAAAGCACAACCGGATTGTCCAGATCGGCACCCAGAATCGCAGTGCTCCGTACAACTTCGCCGCTAAGCGCTACCTCGAAGAAGGCAAGCTGGGGCGAGTGCATCTTTGCCGGGTGTTTGAACAATCCTACGAGCCCAACTTCCAATGGGGCCCCAACACGGCTCCGCCCGACACTTTGGACTGGGAGATGTGGAACGGCCCCGCCCCGGCACGCGACTATAACAAGGCGATCCATACCCAATGGCGCCAGCTTTGGGATTACGGGGGCGGTCAGATGGCCTATCAGGGAATCCACCAGATCGATCTGGCTCGGTGGCTTTGTGGCGTTGATTATCCAACGAGCGTCTATTGCACGGGCGGACGTTACACATCCGGAGATGCGGAGACGCCTGACACGCAGTTGGCCGTCTTCGACTTCCCCGAACTGACGATGACCTACGAGCAGACGCTCTACACGCCCTATATGCTCCGCAGCGACCCGGGCATTCGCAACGGCGACATCTTCCCTTATTGGCCGCAGAGCGCCACGCGAATCGAGTTGTACGGGGAGAACGGCGTGATGTACGTAGGACGGATGGGAGGCGGTTGGCAAGTTTACGTGCGGCCCAAAAATCGCCAACCGGTAGTCAAGGATGAAATGCATGGCCGGTACCCCGACCCGGACCACAAGGCCAACTTTGTTGCCTCGGTCAAGACACGCACGCGGCCCAACGCCGACATCGAAGAAGGGCACCGCAGCCTGCTCTTGGTTCATTATGCCAACATCAGCTACCGGCTCGGCGGCCGGAAGCTGCGAATCGACTCCAAAACCGAGCAGATCCTCGATGATTCCGAGGCCATGGGGTTCTTCCAGCGAGAGTACCGTAAACCGTGGGTGGTCGAGGAGGTGGTGTAGGAGGCCGACCGCGTGTCAAGCAATCGCAGGTTTTGGGAAAGGGGATCTGCTATGAACAGAATCGTGGAAAGGCGAGTGGTGTGGCTGACCGGGGTCGTGGTGGCCATCGGTTGCTGGGTGGCAGAACATCGCGCCGTCGCCGATACGATAGCCCTTCAGGACTGGTCGGGGGCGATGGAGTACACAGCGCGTTTCAAGGGCGTCACCGGTGGGTACGAGTTCACCGTTGGAGCCATCCCGATTGTCGTCACTAAGCTGGGAATCTTCGACGATGGGGCCAACGGTTTGAGCGAGTCCCACGCCGTGGGCCTCTGGAAAGTCGGCGACCCCACCGCGTTGGTCACCGTCACATTGACGACCAACTCGCCCCTTGAGGGGCCGGTGTTCGATCATGCGGGCCAATTCAGGTTCGAGAGACTCTCTTCCGTCCTCGAATTGAGCGCTAATACCAGTTACCGGATCGGTGCCTACTACTCAAGTGGGCATGATGATCCGTGGGCCCAATCGACCGGGACGGTTTCCTGGACGACCGCCAGCGAGATCAGCTTCGGTAGCCCCAAGTATCACTATGGCCCGGCACTGTCGTATCCCTCTGAGCTGAGTGGTCGGGCATTCGCTTACATCGGCCCGAACTTGCAGTTTGTGTTGTCGGTGCCTGAGCCGGGTACGCTCAGCCTGCTGCTTCGCGGAGGAGGGGGAGGCTTAGTCTTACTTGGGCAACGCCGTTGGTTGCGCCGCAAGCTATCTTGAATTGGAGTAGTACGGCGTCCTTGCAACGGACATCCCACTGCCTGTTATCCAGCCCTGGAGATATCTCATGTCTGCAAAGCAACACATCACGCGGCGACGGATGCTTGGGATGGCGATGGCCGGCGTCTCGGGCCTCCTCGGCGGAACGCTCCTCCCGCGAGACGAACTTGCTGCAAGCCCAGTTGCCAGCAAGGGCGCGCCGGACCCGAGAATTCAGGGGCCGTTTCTGATTTTGTCGACCCCCTACACCGAGTCGGGGGCGGTCGATTTCGAGGCCCTGGTCAAGGAAGCCCGCTACGTGAACTGGTGTGAGTGCCCCGGAATGATCTGGCCCCAGTCGCACGATAGTGTCGAACTGCTGACCACTGACGAAAAGCTCCAGGGAATGGAACTGCTGGCCAAAGCGGCGCGTGGGTTCCGCACGGCGTTGTGCCTTGGGGTGAATGGCAAGGACACGGCCGAGATGCTCATCTTTGCCAAGCATGCCGAGAGACTGGCGCCGACGGCGATCATCTCGCGACCGCCCGACTCGGGGAAGACGGAAGACGACTTGCTCCAGTACTGGCGTGCGCTGGCCGCCGTCACGCAGCGGCCCGTCTTTATCCAATCCGTAGGCGGCACGCCCTACCGGGGCCCGACCCCTTCCGTAAAACTCATGATTCAACTTGCCAACGAGTTTTCCAACTTCGGTTATATCAAGGAAGAATCTTACCCGATCATCACTCGCACTCGGGCCTTGGTCGCCGCGAAGCCGCCGATCCGGCGCGTCTTCAGTGCCCGGGGAGGATTTGGCTGGCTCTACGAGTTGCGGCTCGGCTCAGAAGGGCTGATCACCGAGCGTGCCCTTTACGCCGACGTCCTGACTCGCATCTGGCAACTGCACCAAAGCGGTTCGGACCCTGACGCCTTGCGGGATGCGTATAGCAAGTTCCTTTTGATGGTCAACTTGAACCAGACCCATCCGGGCAGCGACTTGCGCGGCATCCAACTATATCTCTGGAAGAAGCGTGGCGTGTTCAACACCATGGTTTCGCGCGAATACGGTCCGCACGGAACCATTCCCACCTCGCCCCGTTTGTCGGAGTTGAAGCTGACCGAGGAGGACATCGCCGAGATCGAGTTCCGATTCGAGGCGCTGAAGCCGTACCAGAAGCCTGGAACCCCCGATCTTCTCTGACCTTGCATCGCAACCGTGTTTTGCCACGGCCTGAAGCTGTCGTTGGACGTTCGCAGGAGGGAGTTTTAAGCATGTCACGTCAAACCCGTCGCAGCTTCCTGAAACATGCCGCCGCGGCCGGCATTGCCGCACCGTTTACGATTGCGGGGACGCGAGCGTCCGGCCGCGTGCTGGGAGCCAACGACCGCGTGCGCATTGCGATTGCCGGGATCAAGGGACGTGGATATTACGGCCACATTAAGGGATTCGGCGGGATGAAGGAGGTCGAGATCGCTTACCTGGTCGATCCCGACAGCCGGTTGTTTGCCTCCCGCAGCAAGGCGGTCGAACAGTTGGGCGGCACGCGTCCGGCCTGCATCCAGGACATTCGCCAAGCCCTGGACGACAAGCATCTTGATGCCGTCTCGATTGTCACACCCAACCATTGGCATTCGCTGATGGCCATCTGGGCCTGTCAGGCCGGCAAAGACGTGTACGTGGAAAAGCCTTGCAGCCACACCCTGCAGGAAGGCCGGCGGCTCGTCGAGGCGGCAAGGAAGTACGACCGGATTGTCCAGCACGGCACGCAACGCCGATCCGATCCGCAGTGGATCGAGTTGGTCAACGACGTTCGCCGAGGAAAATACGGCAAGCTCCTGGTCTCCTATGGGCATGCCAGCCGGTCAAGGCTCAGCATCGGCTTCAAGAATCCCGAGACGCCACCGCGCGAATTGGACTTCAACCTTTGGCTGGGCCCCGCGCCGGTACAACCCTACCACACGAATCTGGTTCACTACAATTGGCACTGGATGTGGGACTTCGGCGACGGCGAGATCGGCAATATGGGCTCGCACCAGCTCGATGTTTGCCGCTGGGCCATGCCCGACGGCGCTGTGCCCAAGAGCGTGGTCAGCCTCGGCGGCCGTTTCGGCTACAAGGACCAAGGACAAACGCCCAACACGCAGTTAACGCTCATCGATTTCGGCGAGGCCAAGCTCATTCTGGAGATTCGCGGATTGATCGGCCAGAAAGAGAATCAGTGGAGAATCACCAACGAGTTCCACACCGATGAAGGCATCGTGCGCGATGGCAAGTTTTTCCCCAAGGGGAAGAGCGAAGGCGTGCCAATCGCCAACTTTCCCCCTCCAGGCGCTCCCGAGCAGGGCCCACGCCATATGCAGAATTTCATCGATGCGGTGCGGAGCCGGAAACGGGAAGTCCTCACCGCCGAAATCCTCGAAGGGCATCGGTCCACGCTCCTGGCCCACCTGGGGAACATCTCCTACCGTCTAGGCCAGGACGTCCCACTAAATGAGCAGACAAACTCCCTCGACGCGGACAAGACGTTCCGCCAGTCGTTCGAGGACATGAAACAGCACTTGGCCGAGGTCGGCCACTTAGAGTTGACCAATTCCACCTATCGTCTGGGGCGTACGCTTCAGTTCGACGCCCAGACCGAAACCTTTGTCGGAGCCCCGGACGCCAACGAGTTGCTCCATCGCTCCTACCGCGGCCCCTTCGTGGTGCCAGAACAGGTATAGAACGAGAAACCTCCTTACCAAACGGGGAATTCCCCCGGCTTCCGGGCGGATACTGCGCGCCGGTTTCCGGGCGTGTCAGGGGCAAGTGGTATTGAGTCTGCCCTACGGATTGCACACGGTTGGCTAACAAACCGGCACATTGGCATCAAACGCACCAGACTGTCATCGCTTGTCCCTGGGGAAAAACACTATGTCCTCGCCCACACACCTCACCAGACGTCCACGTGGTTTCACCTTGGTCGAACTACTGGTCGTTATCGCGATCATCGGCATTCTGATCGCGCTATTGCGTCCCGCGGTGCAGGCGGCGCGCGAGGCGGCGCGGCGCATGCAGTGTGCCAACAATCTGAAACAGATGGGCTTGGCCCTGCACAACTATGCCACCGCACATGGCGGTTATTTCCCGTTCGGCACGCCGGGCGCCGGTCAGCATGGTCTGTTCACCCATATGTTACCCTACTTGGAGCGGAAAACGCTTTACGATCAACTCGACCTGAAGTGCGAGACCTACACGACGTTCAACGAACCTCACCGGTTCGACATAGTCTCGTGTTACGTCTGTCCCTCATGGCCACATCCATCGCTTTACCGCGACTCAACCTTTCCCGGCGCGCTGACGACCTACCAAGGCTCTGCCGGCGCTTATCCTACCGAGTCCCCTTACCAATCCAGCGGCGCCGGCAATATCCCCAGGAACGGGATGTTCGGCTGGGCCTTTGCCCGGTCGATTGCACAAGTCAAAGACGGTCTGAGCAATACGCTGGCGATCGGGGAATTCGTGCATATCGATTCGGAATCGCCTGGCGGCAGCATCGCCTGGTGGGCCCAACCGCCAGGCGCTGTGCGTCCCTGGGTCTTCGCCGGCGCCAGCGACCCGGGACTCTATGCCTCCAAAGTCCTGGTCTATGCGATCAACGCGAAGGTCAACCGCGGAACCGACGGCATCCCGTATAACCACTTGCCGATGGGGAGTTACCATCCCGGCGGGGCGCAGTTCCTCGTCGGCGACGGCAGCGCGGCGTTCCTCTCGGAAACCATTCTGTTGGACACTTATTGGAAGTTGGCCACGGTCGACCGCGGCGAAGTCGCCAATCTGCCGTAGTGGGGTCGAAACAGGACGATCACCCATGACCTTCCTGATCCGCCGAACATTGAATCCGACGTCGTCCATGGGCCGGCATGGTTCCAGCACGCGGCGTCTCACCCTCCTGGCCATGATCGGAGCGTTGGCCGTCGCAACACTCGGTCTGCCCGGTTGCGGTGCGAGGGGGCGCCCCCGGGCGATCGTGACCGGCAGAGTCACCTATAACGGCAAACCACTTCAGTTTGGTACCGTGATCCTCGAACCGGAGATGGGACAGTATGCGACGGGCCTTATCCAGCCCGACGGCACCTTCGAGATGGAGACGCGGGGCGAAGGCCGAGGCGCGCCAGTGGGAAAGTGCAAGGTGCGATTCGTCTGCTTCGCCTCTCAAGATCCGGCAGCCACGCCTGGCAAGGCAACGGACAACGCCACGCAAGGCGAAGCCCTCGGGCTGGGCGCTTCGCTGATCCCCGAGAAGTATTTGTCGTCCGCGACGAGCGGAATTACCGTTGACGTGAAGCCGGACTATAATGAACCGCTGGTCTTTGCGCTGACGGATCCCTGAATGTCAACCGACTTGTTTCCCATCAAGCAGCACCCCAGGACTAGATCATGGATACCTTGGATCGTCGTCATTTGCTGAAAACCGCCGTGGGCGCAAGCGCGGCTGTCGCAGCGGGGCACTGGCTCCAGCCAACGGCCCCGGCCGCCGATGGCCCCAAGCAGCGGATCAAAATTGGCCAGATCGGCACTGCACATGAACATGCTTCGGCCAAGATGAGCACCTTTCGCAAACTGAGCGACGACTACGAGGTCGTCGGCATTGCGGAGCCCGACCCTGCCTTGCGCAAACGCCACGAAAATAACCCGGCTTATCGGGGGCTTACGTGGATGACCGAGGAACAACTGTTGAACTCCCCGGGGCTTCAGGCCGTGGCCGTCGAGGTCAGTTCCGGCGACGACCGGATCATGGACATCACTGGACGATGTATCGAGGCCGGCATGCATGTGCACTTGGACAAGCCCGGCGGAAAGTCGCTCAGTGCCTTCAAAAAGGTGCTCGATGAGGCCGGGCGCCGCAAGCTGACCGTGCAACTGGGGTACATGTACCGGAACAATCCGGCGGTCCAGTTTTGTCGCAAGGCCGTTAAGCAAGGTTGGCTTGGCCAGATCTTCGAGATCGACTGCGTGATGAATATCACGCACCCGGTCAACTATCGGAAGTACCTCTCGCAGTTTCGCGGCGGCACGATGTTCATCTTCTCCTGCCACTTGATCGATCTTGTCGTGAGCCTGATGGGAAAACCCGATCGCATCGTTTCCTACCCCCGGCAAACCCGCTCCGATGTGGGCGTGGAAATGTGCGACAACGGACTGATCGTGTTCGAGTATCCGCAAACGACGGCCACCATCCGCACCGCGTCGCTCGAAGTGGAGGGCTACAAGCGGCGGCAATTGGTCGTCTGTGGCGATCAGGGAACCATCGACATTCGTCCCCTGGAAACGTTCGACATCCATCCCTCGCAACCCCTTGCGCTTCGTCTCGCGCTCTCGGAGGCTCGTGATGCGTACAAGAAGGGTTACCAGGAAGTCTCCTTCCCTCTGCCGCCCGGACGATACGACTACCACCTGATTGAATTGGCAAGGATCATCCGTGGGGAGATTGAGAATCCGTTCCCCTTGGAACACGAGCTGATGGTTCAGGAATGCCTGCTCACCGCCTGCGGCTATCCGATCAGCTAGCCTTCGTGACACCAGCGGAAGCCGAAGGCTCCATTCTCGCAACTATTCACCTTCCACCCCCAATGGTCTGCCAAGATGTCCCGTAATCACGACGACGTTTCCTTAACGCTGCAGCTAACGCCGCAGCGGCGTTTGCTGCCGGTTCTGGTGTTGTGTCCGAAGCAGCCGAGGCGTTGGCGGCCGACGACAAGCTCAATGTGATGGTTTACGGCGTGCGCAGTCGGAGTAGCCAAGTTGCCGGGCTCTGTCCCAGAAATCGCGAGTATCACGTCAAGAACCTTTGCGATGTGGACAAAGAGATCGGGCAGAATCGGATGGATGAGTTTGAGAAGCACACGATGATGACCAAGACTCTTCCCATGGTGCCCGTCGTTGGAGTAGGGGGCATCTGGTTGGACTTGGGGTGAGCGGAGAACGCAGATGAGTGGAAGCAAGCAGGATAGCCTCCCGCCGGTGGTCAACCACGGCTGGCGAATGACCTTTGCCGGCTTGGGGATCAACCTGGCGCTGGCCATCATGTACAGTTGGAGTGTTATCAGCTAAGGTGTGCCCGACAGTTGGGGGTGGTCTCAAGCCGACAAGTCGTTGCCCTATGCAATAAGCTGTCTGGTGATTTGTCTGGCAATGGTGCCGGCCGGACAGATGCAGGACAAGCTCGGGCCGCGTCTGGCGGCCACGTTCGGAGGGATTCTGGTCGGCTTGGGGATGATTTTGGCCAGCTTTTCGACGACGCCCCTGGGTTACGTCATTGGCTTCGGCGTGCTCACCGGCTCGGGCATTGCGTTCGCCTATGCGGCAGCGACTCCACCGGCGATCAAATGGTTCCCGCCGGCAAAGACAGGCATGATCGTCGGCATCGTGGTTTCCGGGTTCGGCTTGGCGCCGGTCTATGCGGCACCGCTGACCACGTGGCTAATCGGCAGCTTCGGGCGGGCCAATGCGGTCATGGTCCTGGGCATCGCGTTCCTATTGGTCGTCTGCGGGTTGGCGCAGATTCTCCAGACGCCGCCGGCAGGCTACGTCCCGCCGGGCTCGCCGCCGCAACCGGCGGGCAGCGTCCGGGACAAGGAAGACTTTACTCCCGGACAAATGCTCCGGACGTGGCAGTTCTACGTGCTCTGGTTCATGTACGCCTGCGGCGCCGGGGCGGGGCTGATGATTATCTCCAAGCTGTCCAAAATCGCCCAGGACCAGGCCGGACTGACGCTG
>CAZLDQ010000019.1:10701-30810 GCA_964558295.1 uncultured Planctomycetaceae bacterium
GGCGCGGGTGTGGTCTGTTCTTCTTGCTCGGTTTGATGTAGGTGGGGGGGGGGGGGGGGGGGTTGATGATCATTTCCATGTTGGCCAAGATTGCCTCGGCCCAGGCGGGGATCCAACTCGGGTTCGTCCTCGTGGCGGTCTTGGCCGTCGGCAACGGCGTCGGCCGAATCACGACGGGCATCGCCTCCGACAAGATGGGGCGAAAGGTCACGCTATTGATCTGCTTTGCGCTGCAAACGATTGCGATTCTTCTCCTTTCCCAGACGACCGAGGGCTCCCTGTTGGCCAATACGGTCGTACTGGCTTTGGTCTCCGCCCTGATCGGAGCCAACTACGGCGCGAATCTCGCCCTCTTTCCCGCGGTGACGAAAGACTACTACGGCCTCAAGCATTTCGGGGTGAACTACGGACTCCTGTATACGTCCTGGGGAGTCGGCGGCTTCATGTTGGCCCTCTTGGCTGGCAAGGTCTACGATCAAACCGGGAGCTTCCGTTTCGCCTATTACTGCTCGGCAGCGCTCTTGGCCCTCGCGGCGCTGGCAACGTTCTTCATCAAGCCGCCCCATCCGGCGACCGAGGAAACCACGCGTATCCATCCAACGGCGTTGGCCGTTGATGACTAACCGACCTCTGGGAATCCCCAAGCGTCTCACAACATGTCCAACAAACGATCGATAATGCGGAGAGAGGAATATGCGAGCCATCTTGGTCAACGGTAAACGCTCACTTGCCTGGAGCGAGGTGCCTGATCCGGTGCTGAAGGCCGGCGAGCTTCTGATTGATATTCATGCGGCTGCGTTGAACCGTGCCGATCTGATGCAGCGCGACGGGAACTACCCGCCGCCGCCGGGTTGGCCGGAATGGATGGGGCTGGAGGTGGCCGGCGTCGTGGCCGAAGCGCCGGCCGGCGGCCGCTGGCGAATCGGCGATAAGGTTTGCGCGCTGCTGGGCGGCGGGGGCTATGCGGAACGGGTTGCCGTGCCGGCCGACATGGTCATGGCGGTTCCCGAGGGCTTGTCGATGGTCGAAGCCGCGGCAATTCCCGAAGCGTTTGCCACCTCCTATCTCAACCTCTGCATCGAGGGGGGCATGAAGGCAGGGGATACCGTTCTCATCCAAGCCGGGGCAAGCGGGTTGGGCATGGCGGCGATCCAACTGGCGAAAGCCTTTGGCGCCACGGTGATGACGACGGTCAGCACCGACGAAAAGGCGGAATTCGTCCGCCGTCTCGGCGCCGATATCGTCATCAATCGGACAGTTGACGACCTCCGCGCAGCCATGGAGAGACATCCGGTTGATATCGCCTTGGATTGTATCAGCGGTCCCGAACTCGGACGGTGCATCGAGAAGATGGCCATCGGCGGACGATGGATCGTAATCGCTACGGTGGGCGGGATCATGACCGAAATCAATATGGACCTGTTCTACACGCGACGCATCCGGCTGATCGGCAGCACGCTCAGAAGCCGCCCGGCCGAAATGAAAGCCAGAATTCTTGCCGATTTGGAGAGGACTTTGTGGAGGTCGTTTTCGTCCGGGGCAATCAAGCCGGTGGTCTACAAGACGCTGCCCATCACTCAGGCCGAAGAAGCCCATGCCATCCTCCAGCGTCGCGAGAACCTGGGGAAAGTAGTGCTGACGGTCAAGTAGACCAGGCACGCTAAGCCGGAAACGCCTTCCCCATTGTTCGCGTCTCCTCGGCAGAATCTCTGGGGCACTTTTGGTCGGGGAGGTCTCCCCGTTGGTGAGCTCGACTCAACAACGGTGCGTTCCGCGAGCCAATCCCACGGCAGCATAACGTCAATCACGAGAGTACCTTTCGCGCATCGTAGGACATTCTGCGACAGGCTCGTTCACGCCCCCTGCAATCGACCGGAGGTTTTCGTCAACTGTTTGGAAGAATAGACAAAGAGCGGCACGGCGCGAGCCGTCCGGTGAGCGGCCTTACGAACGACACCGGACGGTTTGCGCGGTGCGGTACGATCCTGGCGACGCAATCTCCAACGGCCCTGATCGACAGGCCTCTCGCCGATTTCTTGAGAAACGACACGCAGATCGCCACGGCGTCCCAGGCCGCACCCGTGCCAGGAACCGTCGTGAGGTCTGACCCGCACTCCTCACGCTCCCTCGCAATAATCCTTTCCTCACGACGGAGCGTGAGGAGCACAAGAACAACGAGTGAATTAGGTTCAGGAAGCAGCAGGAGCTCGTGACCACCTGCAAGCCGCCTACTTGGCGATGTATTTCAGCAGGATCTCGAAGCCGGGAGTGGCCATGCCATGGTCGAAGCCTTGAAATTCGTGGAGGATTGTCTGCTTGTGCCCAACGACTTTCATCATCCGCATCAGATAGGCGTTTTCCTCGTAGCGACCGAGCATCTCCAGTTCGCGATCGCCGGTGAGCAGGACCAGCGGCGGCGCATCGGGGCGAACGTGGAACAAGGGTGCAAACTCGTCGATGGTCGGCTGTTTGGCGGGAATCCCTCGTTCCTTGCGGATCGTGAAGTGAGTGATCGTGTGGCCGCTAAAGGGAATCAATCCGGCAATCCGATTAGCGTCGATGTCGTGCTTGGCCAGCCAGCGTTTGTCGAGGCCCACCATGGCGGTCAGATAGCCGCCAGCCGAATGACCGGAAACATAGATCCGGTTCGGGTCGCCGCCGTACTTATCGATGTTCTTGAACACCCAGGCCACTGCCGCGGCAGCGTCTTCAATATAGGCGGGGCAGGTGACCTTCGGATGCAAGCGGTAGTTGGCGGCCGCCACGGCGATCTTCTGGTTTTTGAGCTGGGCGGGAATCGACTTATTGCCCGCCGACAGGCCACCACCGTGAAACCAGACCACCGTAGCAAAGCCGGCCTGCTCAGTGGGATAATACAGATCCAGCCGGCAACGCTCTTTCATATAATCCGTTAACGCTTCCGCCGGATCATTCCGATACAGAAGGTCCGTTTCCGTCTTATAACCCGCCGTGGCCGACTGGGCCGCGGGCTCTTCGGTCCGAACGCTGGAACCCCACAGGCATGCGAGGGAGAAAACGACGGCAAGGGCCAAGTTGCGTTTCACGGGGAACCTTTCTGAAGGATCGATGGGAGGCAATGCGGGGAAAGACGTAGCCTGATGGGTTGGATGAACGAGGTTGGGTTCAACCCAGCCCTATAGCACACCCTACCGCGGGCGGCCCGAGAATTCAAGCCTTTGTTTCGGCAAGGCGTTCGTTGGCGAAGTCTTTGCGGAAAAACTGCTGATTGGCCCAGAAGATCGCCGCAGCGGCGATCAGGTGGACGAGGGCCAACGACGCCATGGAAGCCGAGAGACCGAAGGCCGGCTTGGCCAGGCCCATCAGGAACGGGGCCAACGCGCCAACCAAAAAGCCCATTGTGTTCATCACCCCGCTGGCCGAGGCGCGGTAGCGTGGAGCCACCACATCGAACAAGGCGGCAAACGTGTTCGAGTCGTAGATTCCGCGGAAGAATCCGAAACCGGCCAGACCGAGGTAGACCAAGACCGGCGTACTGCCAACCCCCACCAGCACGATGAACGGAGCGGCAATTCCCAGGCCGAGCATTTGGATTTCCATGCGCACCGTCGAGCGGCGTTGGAACCAACGGTCGGAATAGAAGCCGCCGAGCAAGACGCCGGTCAGGGCGGCCGCCTGGAAGTAGAACATCGCGGAAAACCCGGCGGTCAGTGGATCCATCCCGAACTTCTCCTGCAGGAACATCGTCCCCCAGGTCATGTAGCCGATGTGCACGAAGAGCATTCCCCCGTAGGCCGCCATCAACAACAAGGCCGTGGGCGTTCGGGCGAGCACGGCAAGGATCTCGCGCGGGGTCACGGCCGGCGACGGGTTCGGCCTGTCGGCCGCAAGCTCCTTCTGGCCGGCGGCTTCCTTGGGGGCGTCGCGTAAGCGAAGCAAGAGCAACAGACCGGCCACGATGCCCAAGGAGCCGAAGAGGTAAAACGCCGACCGCCATCCCCAATGGCTGCTGGCATAGCCGCCGATCACGCCGCTGAGCACGAATCCGGCGTAAACCGCCGTCTGGTGGATCGAGATGGCCAGCGCCCGGGTTTCCTTGTGAAAAGCGGCCATCAGGGCAAACGCCGCCGGCGCATAAAAGGCCTCGCCGCCACCGGTGGCAATGCTTCGAAACAAGACGAGATGAACAACCGTCGTGCTCAAGCCGGTGAACAGCGTCGCGCAGCTCCAGAACAACAGACTGCACGTAACGATCCACCGTTTGCTCCCGATATCCCCCAGATAACCGGCGATGGGATAGACCAGCGCAAGGGTCCAGAAGAGAATCGAAGCGACCAACCCAAGCTGGGCGTCGGAGAGGAGCAGTTCGTCCTGAATCGACTTCAGCACGACGCTGTAGACCTGGCGGTCGGCCTGGTTGAGGAAGAAGGCCACCCAAAGCAAGGCCAGCAGTTCCCACTTGTAAGACACAGTTGCCGACGACGGCTTGAGCATGCCGCATGCCTCGGTTGGTTCAGGTGTGTGAGGGCCCGCCACGCCTCAGACTAGCATTCGTCGCAGCGTGGGGCAAGCGTTCTACCCGCCGCTTTGCGACAAGGGTTTGCCGTGTTGCGACAGCAAGCGGTCTTTGAAGGAAGAGGCTCACGCGCCGCTGCGATGCTCTTGGCGGTAGGCGACGGCCGAGATTCCTTCCAGGCGGCGAAAGACCTTGCTCAGATGCTCAGCACTGGTGAAGCCGGCAATCGCCGCGATTCGCTTGATGGGTACCTCGGTCTCTTCCAAGAGCCGTTTAACCCGTTCCAACCGGCAGCGCATGATCTCGTCGAGAATCGTGCGTCCCAGCGAGCGTTGGAACCGGCGTTCGAGGGAGCGGCGTGTGAGCGGCACCTGGGCAACGACGTCTTCGACCTGCATCGGTCGGTGACTCTGATTCCAGATGAAGTGAATCGCTTTGGCCACCATACGGTCTTCGACAATCGGCTCCTCGGCGACGGTCGAATCGCGCTGGTGCGGCGGGGCCACGATCCGGGCAAGAATCTCCATCGTCTGGGCGCCTAACAGAAGCGGGTTGTCGATCGTTTCCTGGCGCACCTGGTCGAGCATCGTCCGATACGACTGGAGCACGTCGTCGGCCACCCCGATGCGGAGGATCGGGGTGCGGGGGGAGAGAAACCCTTGTTCCAGCAGCCAGCGGAGATAGTTGCCGTTGGCCCCGACCCAATAGGAGTCCCAGCCGGTTCGCAAATTTGGGCGGTAGCGATGCCAGACGCCGGGAAACAAGAGGACCACATCGCCGGCGGCAATCTCGACCCGGCCGGTGGGGCCTGACTCAAAGACACCGCCACCCCGGGTCAGGTAGATGAATTGAAACTCGGGGAGCACCCGGCCTTTGTCCCAGGTAAACTGATAGAGGGGCGGATGCCCGGCGCGGGGAAACCGGCTTCCCGGCATCACCCCCGAGCAGCCAGTCCCAGTAACGTAAATCCCCCACTGGGTTGCCCGTGGATTGACAGGAAGATAGCGAAAGAAGTCGGTTTCGACGACCATCGTTCCCCCTCCTCACGATTTCCGGCAGTGGAAGTCTATTGCTCCGCGAATTCTTTGATTATGGATTGGGTGGTGTCAGAGCGTCAAGCGTTTGGACCACTGAGCCGGCTCGTCCTGCTTGCCGGCTCAAGGGCCTGGTCGTACTGGTGCCCAGAGGACTAATCTTGTCGCACGACGCCGCAGGGGATATCGAGGATTTGCGCGATTCTTTGGATTGTGCGGGCACGGTGCCCCACGCCGAGAGCGAAATGATGGGTCGGCCCTTCGGCCACCCAGCGGCGGAGGAAGGTCCGCACCTCGGGCTTGAAGAACCCCCGGGTGTTGGTATTCCCCGTGGGTGGGATGGGCCCATGGACCGATTCTCCTTCGCCCACGACGAACTTGAACTTCCCTTCCCCAGTCTGGCTGAGGCTAAGCATCGTGATCGGCCCTTCTTTGATCTTGAACTCGACACTGGCGCCGAAGCCGGGCTTGCCATGGTACTTCAGCAGGCTCCGCAGCACCGGCTTGCCTTCGGCGATGTTGATATGGTGCGGGCCATCATGGCCGACCAGAATGAACCCCTCGTTAAAGTCGATCGGGTGAAACTCGGCGAAACTGCCCCCCATGTCAAGCCGGTCCATAATGAGCATGGCGATGCACGTCTTGAGGTCCGACTCGCCGCACATCGGGAACCCAGCCGCAGTCAACAGCGAGTTGCCCACGATCAGGTTGGTAACCAATTGGCGGACCTCGCTCCCTTCCTCCCCCTCGTAGTAGTAAGCGAGACCATCGAGCCGCTTTTCTTCGACGAACTTGTCCAGCGCGACAGCCACCCGGGCGGCCACATGGAGGTCTTCTTCGGTCAGTTTGCGTGTGATCGGGTCGGACTTGGGATCCGGCGTGTCGAACATCGCGAGGATCTGCCCTTTCTTGGCGGCGATCTCCGCGTCGGTCACCTGGCGTTGGAGCCGCACCAAGTCGTCGGCCTCGGTCTGCACAATGTGGCAACCGAACGCGGCGGTGAAGGCGGTCGGGTCGCTGTGCATGTCGAGCATTGATTCCAACACATGCCCAAAGTGGCCAATCCTTGCCCGTTTCAGGTCGTGAAGCACCTTGGCAATGTCGCACCAGTCGGCCAACTCGGCGTCGGCCTCCGCATCGCCTTCGAGCGTGCCGATGATCACCTCCGGGGGGCGTTTGCCCATGCGGATCGCCACGCCCGCAAACTCTGGCACCGAGCAGAAGTCGTCATTGCAGAGTTGCATGTAGGTCGAGGCTTGGGAGTAGTCCATCGCCCGTCTTGGCTGCAGAGCCACGAGCACGATGGGGAGGTCCAACTCGCGAATCAACACGCCGAACGTGGAACTGGTGGCGTAGGTCACCATGTCGCAGAAGATCAAATCGAGTCCGGCGGCCTTGAGCTTGGGCAACAGGGCGTAGGCCCCTTCGGCATTATCAATGAGGCCGAAGTTGGTCACCTGGACCTCGTGGGCTTCCACCTTTTTTACCAGAATGTCCATCTTCTGGTGCAACTCTTCAAGTAGCCCGGGGAACTGGGGCCAGTAGTTGTAGTGTCCCACGCCGAAGATGCCGATATGGGCCGTTCGCTTCTTCCGCCGTTCAACTCGCATGACGACTCCCGTTGTTCTCCGTGTCCAACAAGCCCCGCATCATCGTGCTCAGCCGGTCGCAATCGTGGGACTGTTGAAATCAGACACGCAACACTTCTGTTCAGTATCTTCACCGATTGGGGGCGGTTCAATGGGACTCTTGCCGGCTGTTTCGTGCCAATTGCGACATCCATCCAAGCGAATGTCGTATTCGGGCAAGCCGCCCGTCCCGGAGAGGCAGGCCGTGAAGCAATACCGGGACCACCGGCACTCCAATATCCACATTTGGCCAGCGGGTCTGCCCGTCGTGTTTCACCAATTCATGGCCGAACGCTGCAAAACACGGTAGACAAGCCGATCGACCAAACGCCCCCCCATTCAGGGGCCATTAGGCAAACTGGGCTTGGCAGGGTAAGGTGAAATAGTGACGTAAGCTGCGACACGCATCCTGGAAAGGTGAAGAGCCTCATATCAATAAGAGAAGCCGTCAACTGAGGGGGAGAGCGTTGACGGCTTCGGGAAAAGTGACTCCAGCAACCACGACCAATCCACTACCAAATGGAGAGGGGCATCGAGCGGATCGGCAAGGGGTGCTATCATCAGGTCAGCGGTGGCTGTCATGGGGGATGACATTACTCGTTGACCCATCTGCTACAGTCTAGAAGCTCACCATAAGGATTCCATGCAACAACGGTTATAAGGTGGTTAAAATCAGATTAGACTCGCATTGCCCGTGTCTATGAAACCTACTTTTCTCAACAATCTGCGGTTCCGGACCGCGCTGGTGTTCTTGTTTGTCTCGCTGGCGCCGCTAGTGATCATCAGCGTGTTTGCGGTGCGTACTGCGCATCAGGTGATTGCCAGCATGGCCAACAATCAGTTGGAAAACCTGGCGGCCGAAAAGCAGAACCTATTGGAACGTTGGATCACGGAACGCAACGCCGACCTGCATGTGGTGGCCGGCGCCGCGGCGGTCGAGAGCTTGGATCCCAAGCGGATCGCTCCCTATCTCAGCCTGGTCCAATCGCAGTACAATGTCTACAAGCGGTTTGTCGTGGCGGCCAATGACGGCCGAACGGTCTACGACAGCGCGGCCGGCGCGGCGTCGGAGTGGCGGCGGGAGGTGTGGTTCCAGCATGCCAGTGCAGGGAAGACTTACATGTCCGACGTTCGCCTGGAGGAAGGCGGTCAGGATTCGGTATTCATGCTCTCCGTGCCGATTCTCGATCCCCAGGGCCGGCCTAAGGGGGGGATCTGTGCAACAGTCAGCACGCGGGCAATCGTGGCCCGGGTCTTGCGGGTCTCGCTGGGGCAGACGGGCGAGTGCTACCTGGTCGACAAGAAGGGGACCTTTCTGGCCCACAAGCAACCACATCGGATTCTCAAGGAGAACATCGCCCGTTCGGGAAGCTTTGCCAAGATTTTCGGTCGCCAGTCGGCCGGCCCGGTCTATCTCGACTACCGTGGTATTGCCGTGCTCGGGGCCTCGCGTCCCGTGGCCGACACCGAATGGTACGTCGTCGTCGAGCAGGACCGCGACGAGGCCTTTGCCAGTTACTACGAATTGGCGAGGACGATCGCCATCGTGATCGTTGCCACGCTGGTCGGCGCGATCGGCATTTCGTGGCTGATGGCCTCGTATGTAACGGCCCCGGTGCGGACGTTGAGTGAAGCGGCTCACGCCTTGGCACGGGGGGATTTTGCCAATGCGCATCTTGACACAACTCGCCCGCGCCGGGACGAGATCGGCGCGTTGCACACGGCGTTTGCCCACATGGCCGACCAGTTGCGTGAACGTCAGGCGATGTTGGAGAAACGGGTCGGGCTGACCGAAGAGGAACTGCGCAAGACGGACGCTCGGCTGAAGAGCACCTTGGAGGCGGCAGCCCGCTCGGAGCACCTGGCCGCCTTGGGCCGCCTGGCGGCCGGCGTGGCCCATGAGATCCGCACGCCGCTGACCTCGCTCAAGCTCTTCCTTCAATCGGTCGAGGAGGACATCCAGATTTCCCCCGAACACTGCGAAGACTATCGGATCGGTATGCAGCAGATCTCGCGGATTGAAACGACGATCAACCATTTCTTGGATTTTGCCCGGCCGCAAGAACCGATCCTGACCGAAGTCGATTTCCACAGACTGGTCGAGGCGGCGCTGGTCGTGGTTCGTCCCCGGGCCAACCAGCAGGAGGTTGGCATCGACGTCACGATCGCCCCGCGGTTGCCGAAAGTCGAAGGCGACGTGCACCAATTGAGCGAAGTGCTGGTCAATCTGATGGTCAACGCGTTGGAAGAAATGCCCAACGGTGGCCGGCTCCGGCTCACCGTGGACGAAGAAACGGTCGTCACCAACGTCTCCCGGCAGTGTGGAGTGCGGGTTGACATTGCCGACGACGGCCCAGGCATCAGCGACGAAGCTCTCCAGCGGCTGTTCGAGCCGTTTTATACGACGAAAGCCTCGGGCTCCGGGCTGGGATTGGCGATTGCCCATGGGACCGTCACACGCCACGGCGGCTCGCTCACCGTGGCGACCGAATTGGGCATGGGGACGACGTTTTCCATTCATCTGCCGGCTGGGAAAGCTTAATATGCCCAAGATTCTTGTCGTCGATAACGATGAAGGCCTCGTCCACTTCCTGACCAGGCTGTTCGTCAAACAAGCTTACGAGGTCGTCTCGGCCTCCGATGGCGCAAGCGCGTTGGAGAGGGTTTCGGCCGAGCCGTTCGATTTGATCCTGATGGACTACAAGATGCCCGGGCTCAACGGCCTGGAAACCTTGGCCGAGATGAAACGGGCCCAGGTCAAGACGCCCGTGATTGTGATGACCGCCTTCGGCACCACGGAGACGGCCATCGAGGCAATGCGGCTGGGGGCTTACGACTACCTGCTCAAGCCGTTCGACACGGAGGAACTCAAGCGGATTGCCGCGGACGCGCTGGAAGTCAACCGCCTGATGAAAGAGGTGGTCAATCTCCCGCAGACCAGTCCGGTCAAGCCGGTTACGGCAAATCAACCGCGAAGCATGCGGCTCGTCGGCTCCCACCGCCGGATGCAGGAAGTGTTCAAACTGATCGGTCAGGTAGCCGATCGGAACGTCACGGTGTTGATCACCGGCCAAAGCGGCACGGGCAAGGAACTGGTCGCGCGGGCGATCTACCACCATAGCCATCGCAAGGACCAGCCCTTCATGGCGGTCAATTGCGCGGCCATCCCCGAAACGCTGTTCGAGAGCGAGCTATTCGGCTACGAACGGGGAGCCTTCACCGGCGCCGACCGCACCTACCTGGGCAAGTTCGAACGCTGCCACCGCGGTACGCTCTTCTTTGACGAAATCGGCGAGATGTCGCTGGGCACCCAGGCCAAGCTGCTCCGCGTACTCCAGGAGGGGGAGTTTGAGCGCTTAGGTGGCACGGAAACGATTCACACCGACGTCAGAATCCTGGCCGCTACGAACCGGAATCTCCAGAAAGATGTAGACGAGGGGCGTTTCCGCCAAGACCTCTACTACCGGCTGAAGATCATCTCCATCGAACTGCCCGCCCTGCGCGATCGGCGCGAGGACATCCCTGCCCTGGTCGATTACTTCGTAGGCCGCTTTTCCGAAGAGTATGCCAAGCCGATCCGCTACGTGGCCGACTCGGCCACCCGCAAACTGCAAGCCTACAGTTGGCCGGGAAACGTGCGCGAATTGGAGAACTGCCTGCGCCGCGCAGTGCTCGTCTGCAAAGGAGATGTCCTCCTGGCCGAACACCTCCAGTTTGAAACTGATCCGGAAACATCGAGCCAAGATGGCTCACGCGAGGGGCTGCTGCAGAGCCTCCGAGAACGGGTCGACGAATTAGTGGCCGAACTGCTCAACCTGCCAGGCCAGACGCCGCACGCCAATCTGATCGACGTCGTCGAAGAAGCCTTGATTCGCCGGGCCTTGGAGCATTGCCGAGGCAACCAGGTCCACACAGCCAGACTGTTGGGCATTAGCCGTAACACGCTGCGGCATCGCATTCAGAAATACGACTTGGGAACGACGGGCGAATAAGGGCCCCCCTCTCAGGATTCCACATGTTGGACGATACCTCCCTACCATCACCGGCTTCTGACCAAGCGGCCGAACCTCCCCTGTCCCAGTCACGCGAGATGACTCCCGAGGAATTGGCCGAGGCCAAACGCTACGACCGGCTTGGGCTGCAAGCCATGCTCCTCGACATGCTCGTGGACTTCGTCTATCTGGCCGTGGCCGCCGTGTGCCTGGCCCAGCCGATCGACCGATGGTTGCAGCGGTTTGCGTGGTTGGAAAACGTCTGGTCGCTGCGTCTGCTGGCGTTGGCCGCGATCATCCTTGCGTTGCATTTCGCTATCTCTTTCCCCTTGTCGTATTATTCCAGCTACTGGCTGGAGCATCGCTTCAGGCTCAGCAAGCTCTCGCTGGCCGGATGGCTCTGGCGTTACACGAAGCAAGCAGCCTTGACCGTCGGCTTCAGCCTGGCGCTGTTTCTCGGGCTCTACTGGATCATCTGGACCACGGGGGCTTACTGGTGGCTGATCGCCGCCGGGGCTTTTTTCCTCGTCAGTGTCCTCCTTGGGCAACTTCTGCCCGTGCTGATTCTGCCCCTGTTCTATCGAATCGAACGGATCGACAACCCCGAGCTGACCGAGCGGCTGGCCCGGCTGGCCGAAGGAACCGGGCTGTCGATCGAAGGCGTTTATCGCTTCGACTTGAGCGAAGAGACCGTCAAGGGGAACGCCATGCTTGCCGGCCTCGGCCGCACGCGGCGCGTGCTCATCGGCGACACGCTCCTCAACGATTATTCCCTGGAAGAGATCGAGGTAATCTTCGCCCACGAGATCGGCCACCACCGTTTCGGCCACATCCACAAGTTGATCGCCGTCGGTTTCTTTTACAGTGCCGTCGGCTTCTGGCTCTGCGACTGGCTCTTGCGTGCTTGGGCCGGCCACTGGGAAGGGCTGGTCAACTACGCCGCGCTGCCGGTCTACACGTTGCCGATGCTGCTCTTGATCCTCCGCGTCTTCTCGTTTGTCGTGGAACCGCTCCAGAACGCCGTCGCCCGCCGCTTCGAACGCCAGTGCGATCGCTACGCGCTCGAGCAGACCGGGCTCAAAGCGGCCTTCCTCTCCGCCTTCTGCAAGCTGGCCCGCCTCAACAAAAGCGATCCCGACCCGCCCTGGCTCGAAGTCTTCCTCTTCCACAGCCACCCGCCGATCCGCGAGCGTCTCCGTTTGGCCGAGCCCATCGATTCGCCTATGGGTGCCACAACTCCATGACCTCCGGGGGATTCTTCTCAAGCCACGTGACCATCGCCTCGGCCGTGTCGACTCCATCCTTGAGAACCGCCTTGTAGATATCGACCCCGCGCACGTTCAACTCTTTGGGCAAGTCGCGTTTGATGGAGAGAATCCGGCGTCGCGACTCGGTGTCAAGCCGTTTCTGCATCGCAGCGGCCAAGCGGTCGGCAACATACGCGTGGGGATGGTCATGGGCGACCAGCCAGACGTCGATCCCCCACGTCACGCCCGAGCCGTCCTCGTACCGGATGAACCAATAGAGCCCCTGGTCCGGCCCATCCATCGCATTCAAATAGCGAATCTCCGTCACCCCGGGCGTCTCGGCCAACTCACCGATGACCGCAAAGCCCACGTGAGGGAGGGGGGCGTCGGTGTAGACCTCCATATCGATGTTCGGCGACACCATCGCTCCAAATCGCATCGCCCCGACCAGCACCGGCTTGCCAACCTTCTCCCATCGCTCCACCAAGCCCAGTTTCTTGACGGCCTGATAGGCTTGCTCTTGCCGGATTTCAGCCTGCCGCAGAATATCCATCTCTTCCATTGCTCTCTTCCGGTCCGATTGATCTTCTACTGTCCCCCAAACATCCCCACGACGCTGGCCGTGGCCACGGCGGCAAATATGGCAATCGCGGCCAGCATGGCCACCGCGCGAAACCAAAACGGCCCTTTGCCGGCCTCCCTCTCCTCCGGCGTGCCACGCTGCTCAACCATGCGCCGGAGTCGAACCAGATCCCGTAACCCCAGGGTACAGAACCACACGCCCCAAACGCACAAAAATACGACGGCCAGACGGCCCAACAACGATCCAAGCGTGTTCAGCATAATCCTTGCTTTTTAACCGAATACCAATCCAGCCACCTAGCAGCCCGTCGAACAAGTCACTTTCGGCCGGCCGAATTGCCGAAAGGGGGCGTTTCGGCTGGCGAGGGGGAACGTCGTGAAGGTGTCGAGATTTGGGTGTTTGCAGCAGCCCTTGTCCAAAACGGCCTCTTGGATGTGCTTGTCGCTCTCCGCGGCAACCGTCTTGCCCTTGCGCAGCCCCTTCGCCTCCGCCACGTCCAGCACGAACTGAAACACGGCCAGGTGCACTTCCCGCGGCAGGCGGTCGCGAATCCGCGTTAGGCTGGAATGGTCCGCGGCGTGGCCTTGGTCAGCGGAATTCCCAGAGACTCGCGAAACGAAAGGCTGTCGGCATAACACCAGGCGATGCCCCGTTGCGAGCCGCTCCCCTCAAAACACCCCATCAGCAACCTACGGAAACAAACGCCTACGGCAATCCCAAAGGCCTCCTACTGCTCCGTCTTGCGACGTCCCAATGCCATCCGCGATTTTTCTCCCAACAAGTTGCTTCATCTGGCGCCACCAGTTTAGCGCCAGCCCCCCGCGTTGAGAAGGCCGTCTTTGGTGGACTTTTTCAACGGGCTGCTAGGCATCCTGCCTGATCCGTAGCTTGGGCCTCCTACCTGCGCCGTAGCTTGGGCATCCTGCCTGAGCCGTAGCTTGGGCATCCTGCCTGAGTCGTACTCCGCAGCCCCCACGGAAACGCAGTAACCTCAGAGCAACCGCCCAAGCTCATCGAGTAACCGGGTGAGCATCACCTCGGTATGTGTAGCAAACACCGCCAACCGGAGGGCTCCCGCAGGACCCAAGCCGGAGTATGTGGGCATGTACGGAATCAGAATCCCACGCTCCCGCAGTGTCGCATGAATCCGCTGCATGTTCTCGGCCGTGCCAACAGTCAGCGGGATGATCGGGACCGCCGTGGTATCGGCATCGAGTCCCAACTTCCGCAATCCCGTTTTCACCACGCGCACGTTCGTCCAAAGTCGCTCGCGCAACTCCGGTTGGGTCCGCATCAACAAGAGTCCCCGGGCAGAGGCCGCCGCCACAGGAATGGGTGTACTGCTGGCGCCGCTGTAATAAGGACTCGTCGCCCGAAGCCGTTCGACGAGCGACAGGCTGCCAGGCACGATCCCGCCGAATCCTCCGGCTGCTTTGCTCAGCGTCCCGCATTGCAGTAGATGCAGTCCCCCAGACATTCCCGACGGCTGGGGCAACGCCCCGTTCACCGACTTCCACAGCCCGACGTGTTCATAAGTGCCGCGTCCGTTGTTGCCCAAGACACCGAGACCATGGGCATCGTCCATCGCGAGAATTGCCCCGGGATACTCAGCCAGCACATCGCGGTATTCCCAGGCCGGGGCAATGCGTCCCAAGGCGGCGAACACCCCGTCGCTCATCACCAACGGTCGGCCGCGGGCCGGGAGATGCTCGCGTACCCTACGGCGCAGGTCGTCAGGATCGCGGTGACGAAAGGAATAAACGGGTCGGCCGCTGAGCCGGACCGCCTCACGGATGCTGTAGTGCGACAGTTCATCCACGAAAACCGCCTCAAAGCACCCCTCCAACGCCAGCACCAGAACGTGGTTGGCCACGTAGCCCGACATCACATGAAAGGCCTCCTCCATGTCAAAGAATCGAGCGGCCTGACGTTCCAATTCCATGACCGGCGGCGTACTGCCGAACCCCGAACGGGCCGTAGCCGAACCGAGCCCATACTGCTCGGCTGCTTCGCACGCGGCGCGGATCACCTCCGGATGCCCCTGGAGGCCCAGATAGCCGGTCCCGCCGAAATAGAGATAGCACCTTCCATCTATGATCGTTTCGGCCCCAGGCGCACTCTGCATCAATGGCATGGAATCCCTTCCTTTGCATCGGATGAACGCTGTCAGTCTATGCCAACGGCCCCAGTCCGTCGAGGGGAGATTGCCGCCGACTGCTTGCAGGACACCGCCGGATCGTGAATACTGGCCCGCATACCGATCAAACCGCAACAGTGTCTGTAGGGAACGCCCTCCGTGGCGTTCCGAGCCCCGGAGACGACGGAACGCTACGGAGGGCATTCCCTACCGGTTTTGTTCGTCAAAAGCCCCTCAACCAAGGAGCCATGCCATGTGCGACGCGCTGCGTTATCTGCCCCTGGTTCTCCTCCTCCTGCCGACGACTGCCACGGGACAACAACGGGCACCGTCGTACCCCGACCACGGACGCCTGATGGTCTATCGCGACGCCGCAGGGCAGGAGCATCCCGTACGAACCGTAGAAGACTGGGCCATTCGACGCCAGCATATCCTGGCTGGCATGCAGGACGCCATGGGACCGCTCCCCCCGCGGACAACGCAACTCCCGTTGGACATGCAGATTACCGAACAGGTCGAGAGCGACGGCTTCCAACGGCTGTCGATCACCTTCCAGGTCGAGCCACGCGACCGACTGCCGGCCTATCTCTACCGGCCCAAGGGGCTGCCCTCAGGCCAACGCGTGGCTGCCATGCTGGCCCTTCATCCCACCTCACCGTTGGGCAAGGGCGTGGTCGCCGGTCTGGGACCGCAACCCAATCGGGCCTATGCCCTCGAACTGGCCCAACGCGGCTATGTGGTCCTCGCCCCCGATTATCCGTCCTTCGGCGACTACCGCTACGATTTTCCGGCCGACCAGTACGTCTCCGGCACCATGAAAGGGATCGTCAACCACATGCGGTGTGTCGACCTGCTCCAAACACTCACGGAAGTCGATCCCGAGCGAATCGGCGTCATCGGTCATTCCCTCGGCGGACACAACGCCATGTTCGTGGCCGCGTTCGACCCACGACTCAAGGTCGTGGTCTCCAGTTGCGGCTGGACACCGTTTCATGACTACTACGGTGGCCAGCTCAAGGGCTGGACCAGCGACCGCTACATGCCGCGACTCAACGACGTCTACAAACGGGATCCCAACCGCGTACCGTTTGATTTCTACGAGGTCGTCGCAGCCCTGGCCCCCCGGCCGTTCTTCTCCAATTCACCCCTGAACGATGACAATTTCGCCGTCGCCGGCGTCCAAAAGGCCGTGGCCGAGGCCGAAAAGGTCTACCGGCTATTTGGTGTTGCCGACCGGCTGGTTGTCCGCTATCCTGACTGCGGGCATGATTTTCCCCCAGAAGTACGTCGCGAGGCCTACCGCTGGGTGGATCAGGTCTTGGGACATGTGCCCACGCGATCG
Source organism: uncultured Planctomycetaceae bacterium (assembly GCA_964558295.1). GTDB lineage: Bacteria > Planctomycetota > Planctomycetia > Pirellulales > Thermoguttaceae > JBDKTH01. The sequence goes on from CAZLDQ010000019.1 coordinate 27,160, forward strand.
GTGCCGTAAGCAGAAAGATTTGACTAACCCGGCAGAAATGCATAGGGTTCCTTGGTGAGAGTCCTTCCCAAAATGGGGACTGCATTTTGGGGTCGGCTCTACGTGGCCAGAAAACAGCTTTCAACCCAATAGGAAAGGGAGACTCATGAACCAGGTTTCGCGTGGCGACGTGGTGCGAGTCCACTACACAGGCCGCTTCACCGATGGAACCGTCTTCGACAGCTCCGAAGATCGTGAACCGCTCGAATTCGTCGCTGGCAGCAACGAAGTCATCCAGGGCGTCAGCGACGCCGTGATCGGCATGGCCGAGGGGGACAAAAAAACCGTCACCGTCTCCCCAGAACAAGGCTACGGCGACCGGAATCCGGCCCTCCAACAGTCGGTCCCGCTAGACAATCTCCCCGAAGGCGTCCAGGAAGGCGATCAGTTGCGTCTGATCCACGACGAACAGGAAATTCCGGTCTGGGTCCGCGAAATCAACGCGGAGGACGAGGTCGCCACGATCGACGCCAATCATCCCCTCGCCGGCGTTACTTTGGTCTTCGACCTCGAACTGGTCTCTCACACCGCCGGCGAGTAGACGGCCTATCAGATTAGCCCAGCATCTCGTGCGTCAACTGGTACCCCACCAGGAAGATCGCCGCATCGGCCAAGGCATGACTGATCCACGGCCCGAGCAAAGAACCGCTGCGCTGGTAGTTCGTCGCCCAGATCGCTCCAGCCACCGCCACGGCGAGCGAGAAGAGGACGGTCTGCACCGAAAACCAGCCGAAGTAAAACGCCAGCACAAGCACATGATGGGCCATGAAGCCCAAGCTGGAGACGACGATCGCCGCCGGCAAGGAGACCAGTTGCCGCAGCTTCCCGTAGACGAACCAGCGCCAGTAATACTCTTCCAGGAATGAGTGGATGAGCGAATAAAACACGCTCAAGACCACGTAGGCGCCTACTGTGTGCACGCCCATGCCGCGCAGTTTGTGGACAATCTCTTCCGCCCCAGCCGTCAGGTAGCCGGCCGGAGCAAACCAGAACTGATAGCCAGCCGAAATCACGACCAGGATCAACAACCCCGAGCCCAACCCCTCCACAACGCCTCGGGGCCGGAGACTGAGCGGGTATCTCTGGCGCCGAATCAAGAACAGCCAGACCAGCGGAAACGCAAACTGGATAAGCTTCCCAACGACCATCGCCGTCTGTTGGACCGCTGTCCCCGAAGATGCCAACCCGATGAAGTAAACCCAAGTGGCCACCGAGGGAAACACCAAGGCGAACCCCGCCGCCCAACCCTCGCGTCTTGCGCCGCTGTGTACGTCAGTCATTCCAAGTCTCACACCTTTCACCGCAAACCGTCCCTGCGACTCCTGGCCGTTGCCCCCCACGTCATGGATCGCAACCCCGTCATTCTCAACATCATACCTCAGCGACCGATCCGCGATGCGCTCGGTCATGGGTTGCCCCGATCTAAATGGCGTCGCCCGGTCGAAAATATCACACCATTGGCACACCCCACCCCCACCACAAGACTACGCCCCCATGTGTTGGCGATTCAGCCGGTCCCGCCGCGGCCGGCACCTGATCTTTTGTTCTCCCGGGCCGATTGTGTATGATGCGGCCCATGAAAAGCACGCGTCGCTCCGTTTTCGTACTGTTCGCAGCCCTTTCGCTCCTCGCCGCGCCCGGGGCCCAAGCCCAAGGGCAGCCGGCGGCGGCCGTAGTGGCCGAAGCTGCCGCCGAATTGAACCAGACGGATAAAACCGAACCGACCGCGTCTCCCCACAGCCCCACGAACCTCGCCCCAGCCGAACTCAGCCTGCTGGTCGCCGAAGCCGACCAACTCTGGGAGTCCAATGGGCCGGAAAACTGGTTGATCCTGCTCGTAAGCCTCGCACTGGCTCTCTTTGCCGGGAGAATCCTGGCCGCCGTGCTTGGTTGGCTCGGCCGGCGGCTGCAAGCTCGCGGCTGGCGAGGCCGGCGTCATCTGTTCGTCAGCATGAGCGGGCCCGGAAACCTCCTTCTCTTAACCCTCGGCCTGCAATTCGGTCTGGCCAACCTGAAGATGAGTCCGACGCTGGAGACGCTTTCCGGCAAGCTGATCCTCTTCTTCTATGCAATCGCCGTGATATGGTACGCTACGAACCTGACCCGGCTGCTTGAGGTCCTCATCCGTCGTCTGGCCGGCCGGACCGAGTCTCCTTTGGATGAACAATTGGCGCCGCTCGTCGCCCGAACCGCTCAATGGATCCTGCTGATCATCGGTGCCTTATACGTAGCCAAGACGGTCTTCGGACAAGACATCGGAGCGTGGTTGGCCGGTCTTGGTATCGCCGGTTTGGCCGTCTCCTTGGCCGCTCAGGATTCGCTCAAAAACCTCTTCGGTTCGATCACGATTCTGTTGGACCGTCCCTTCCGCATCGGCCAGCGCATCGCCTATGCCGGCTACGATGGCACGGTCGAAGAGATCGGCTTCCGCTCCACCAAGCTGCGCACCCTCAAGGGGAACCTGGTCAACATCCCGAACTCGAAGATCGTCAACGATCCGATCGAAAACGTCGGCCTGCGTCCGAGCATCCAGCGCGTGATCAACGTAACGATCACCTACGACACCCCCCGGGCAAAAGTCCAACAAGCGGTCACGCTCCTGCGCAACATCCTGGCCGAAGACGGCATCCGCGAGCCAATCCACCCGACCATCAACGGCGAGTTCTTCCCTCCCCGTGTTTTCTTCAACGAGTTCAACGCCGACAGCCTCAACCTGCTCGTGGTCTACTGGTACGCCCCGCCCGACTGGTGGAGTTACATGGCTCACGCCGAGAAGCTCAACTTCCGTATCCTCGAAGAGTTCGAAAAAGCCGGCATCGACTTCGCCTTCCCCACGCAAACGCTCTATCTGGCCGACGATCCGAAGCGGCGATTGAAGCTGGAAATGCTTGGGAGTGGTGGATAGTGGATGGCGGATGGGGATGGGGGATCAGGGTTTCTTATGGTTGAGGGACTTGCGTAGGCCGCTGCCAAGACGGCCGACGCGGGCGGTCAGCCCGAGCCGCTCGAACTTGGTTTCCTCTGTAATGTAGCCCAGGCGCGCGGAGATCAAGGTATGCGTCTCAACCTCCTTGAGCGATCCAAGGGCGATTACAAGAAAATGGAGAGAGTCTGCCGTGGTGCTTCGCCTCTGCCCTTCAGCCATGTTGGCCGGCACTGATACCACCGCCCGACGGAATTGACGTGTCAGACCGTACACCTCTTCCCTCGGAAAACACCGCGTGATTCGGTAAACAAGCTCCAACCAAATCCAATGCCTTCTGCCACACGATCAACTCACGGGAATCTGCCCTGGCCATTGCTGCCCCCTTTCTGAATACACCAATCGCATTCCACCGCTCAACCTGATCTCCGTACTGTCATCCCATCCCCCAATCCACTACTTCCCAGCAAACGCCCGCCAATGTTCATCGAGCCACTCGGCCGAAGGCACGCCGGCGTGGACCAATAGCCCGTAGCGGAGACGCAAAGGACGGCCCGGCTCGATCGTGATCGGGCCGTTAAGCGTCAGCGAAACGCCCATCCCACCGTCGCTGCGCACGTGGATAGGGGTGGGGTAGCCGGGGTTCGTGGGGGGCTCCCTTACCGTGATCCCACCGCGCGCTTCGCTGG
>CAZLDQ010000019.1:30820-43206 GCA_964558295.1 uncultured Planctomycetaceae bacterium
TTGCGGAAGGCCTCCCTCTCGCCGCGTTGGCCTTCCGAGTTCAACAGCCGTCCGCCGCCGTCGTTGACGCCGATCGTCTTGGCCATACGCACGCCGATCATCCCAAACGGCGTCTGGCCTAACACCACCGGCGCCGCATCGGGCGCTTCGAGTTGCAAGTCGATAAGCAAGAGCCAATGCTCGGCCGAGATCCGCTGGACCTCGATCCGCCGCCGCTCGGTCATCAGAGTCTGTTGCTTCGCATCCTGCCAAGCGTTGACGCCCAAGAGCCAAGCCGACGCCGGGCCATCTTCATATCGCTCGATCCGCTGGCAGACAATCCGCGGTCCAGGCCGATCGTCCCAGAAACTCACGCCCCCCACGTCATTGTGCGAGATCCACACCGAGTTGTGATGGCTGTGCGTGACCGGATCATGCGGGTGCCCCATCCGGGTCAACGACCGACCGGCCGGCCCCATCACAGGATAGAGGAACGGGCGTTTGAGCGACGGACCGAAGTGATAGCGAGTCAACTCGTCGCCTTGAAACTGAAACGACGCTTGGTCATAGGGAACCGGCAAGACTTGCAGATCAGGCACCGGCTTAACGTCCGCCAACTTCTCTTCCGCCGCGAGGGCAGCGTTCGACAACAGCACCAGGGCCAGCATCACAACGAGCACTCGCGTGTCGCCGCCTGGATTGTGTTGGTCAATCATCACTCATTCCTCGAAAGACAGCATTCTAAAAGAAAAGACTTCCACCATCCCCTTCACATTCCAAGTCTCGGGTGCCATCGTAATGGAAATCCGCCGGCTCACGGCGACCTGACGCGTTCCTCGCCACCCCAACAGGTCGTTCCCGGTACGCCCACCTCACTTCCACACCCACCGGGCGCGAGCCAGCAGGACAGCACCACGATTCACCGCAGCATGCCGCAAGGCGGCGGACACCGCTAGAAAACATCCCCGCACAGACCACCGGACGGCCCAAACATCAAGATACCCGCCCGTCGTCACTCACGCTTCACGACGGGCGGTTCGTCTCCAGCAAAACAGTGGAAATCCTTCACGTCGGCCCCGACGGCTACAGGCTTACTGAGCCCGTCGCCGTTGGCCAAACAGCCACTCCACCAGTTCCGGCTCCAGGTAGGCCTTGCTCCAGGAATTGTGCCCGACGCCAGGGTATTCCGTGTAACGGGGCGATGCGCCGGCCGCTTTGAGCGCCTCGACCATGTTCCGGGAGAAATCCACGCGTACCACGCCGTCCGCCCCGCCGTGGAAAATCCAGAACGGAATGTGCGCGACCCTCTTGGCCTGCGCAACATCCACGCCTCCGCAAACCGGCACGGCGGCCGCAATACGATCCGGCCGTCGCAGGACCAGGTCATAGGTGCCATAGCCCCCCATCGACAGCCCGGTCACGTAGATCCGGTCCGCGTCGATGCTGAACTCCTTCTGGAGCGCGTCGAGTAGTTCCAACGTCAAACGCATCGGCAGACTCGGCTGCTCGGGCAACGGAGGCACGGGATTCTTGCGCCAATCGACCTCCATCCACTTCTCTCCGGCCGGACATTGCGGAGCAATCAGGAAGCAGGGATGCTCGGCCTGAACCTCATCACTGATGAACCGCAGCACCTGGGTATGGACCAACTGCCGCGTGTTGTCGGCGCCCCGTTCTCCGGCTCCGTGCAAAAAGATGATGAGCGGATACTTCTGCTGCCGGTCATATTTGGCCGGCACGAACAGTCGGTAGGGAAGCGAAGCTCCGGCCGCGTCGCGGTAGACCCGTTTGTCCATCCGCTCGACCAGTTCCTGATAGTCGCCAGCTAGGGCGGTCGAGATAAGCGTTACAACAGCGATCAGTCCGGCGAGGAAAATACAAGTGGTTCTCATGGAGTCTGCTCTGGGGTGTGGGGGGATTCACGGGGAAAACAACCAGTCTTCCCATCATAAGCTATGAGAACCGATTCCCCAACCGAATGCAATCGCCCGGTGTGACAAATCTTCCTGGCAGCTGCCGAGCCTGGCCCCCTGCCTGCCTCGTCGCATAAGCGTCCCGCTTGTCTGCTGTCCCCCAGGCCCACGCCCCAATCGCCAGCGTGCTGGGCCTTTGCGATCCACCCCTCCGGTAGCGGCATGTCCAAAGCCGTGCTTGGCAAATCCACCCCCTGCGGCAATAATCGAGAACTCGTTATAGGTTCAGCAGCCAAATGGGCATTTTCGACGGATCGCAAGAGATATGAAGGAGGAACCATGCACAAAGCGGTCATTCTCGCTCGGGGACTGGGTACCCGCATGCGCCGGGCCGACAACGAGGCCCAACTCGACGCCCAGCAAAGCGCCGCTGCCGATACCGGCGTCAAGGCTCTGATTCCGATCGGCCGGCCGTTTCTTGACTACGTGCTCTCAGCCCTAGCCCAGGCGGGCTACCAACAGGTCTGCCTGGTCGTCGGCCCGGAACATGACGCGATTCGCGACTACTACGGCCGGAAGGTGCAACCGCAGAAACTCAAGATTACCTTCGCCGTACAGCAAGAACCGCGCGGCACGGCCGACGCCGTGGCCGCGGCCGAAACCTTCGCCGGCAGCGATCCGATCCTTGTGCTCAACTCCGACAACTACTACCCCTTGGAAGCCCTCCGCGGTCTTCGCGACATCTCCGGCCACGGCGTCGCCCTGTTCGAGGACCAGGCCATGCTCACCGGCAGCAACATCCCGGCCGATCGGTTGCGGCAATTCGCCGTGGGCAAGATCGACCGCCTGGGAAATATGGAACAGATCCTCGAAAAGCCCGACGAAGCCACGCTCGCCAGCCTGCCCAGGCCGCTCTGGCTGAGCATGAACTGCTGGCGTTTTGGACCGTCGATCTTCGAGGGCTGCCGCCACATCCAGCCCTCCCCTCGCGGTGAATTAGAACTCCCCGACGCCGTCGGATATGTGATGAACGTTCTCGGCGAACCATTCCGCGTGGTCGAAGTCCGGGCCCCCGTGCTCGACCTGTCCAGCCGGCGGGATATCGCCACCGTCAAAGCCAAACTCGCCGGCACGGAGGTCTTCTTTTGATCCCACGACTCGACTACCAGGGCGATCTGGCCGACTCCGCGCAGCTTGCCAAGCAACTTCATCGCACCGGATGGAGCCCGGATATCGCGGAACAAAAAACAGCCTTGTTGACGAAAACAGCCAGAGCGTTGGAGCCGACGGGCGACGCTTTGCGGGCCTTCTTCGTCCCGGGGCGGATCGAGGTGCTCGGCAAACACACCGACTATGCCGGCGGAAGCAGCATGGTCGTAGCCACCGATCGTGGGTTGGTGCTGGTCGTCCGGCCACGCCGCGACCGCCAGATCCGGATCGTCGACGCCCTCTCGGGCGCTGCAATCCAACTGGAACTGAGCCCCGATCTGGTTCCGCAAGTGGGCCACTGGTCCAACTATCCGGCCACCGTCGCCCGGCGAATCGCCAGGAACTTCCCAGAAGCGTGCCGCGGGGCCGAAATCGCCTTGGCAAGCGACCTGCCGGCCGCCTCGGGAATGAGCAGTTCCAGTGCCCTGATCGTGGCCGTCTTCCTGGCCTTGGCCGAGGTCAACCACCTCAGTGCCACCCCGACATTCCAGGCCAATATCCGCAACCGGACCGATCTGGCCGGCTATCTGGGCACCGTGGAAAACGGCCAGACCTTCGGTTCGCTGGCGGGTGACCGCGGCGTCGGCACCTTCGGCGGCAGCGAGGACCATACGGCGATCCTCAACGGCCGGCCCAATCAGATCAGCCAGTACGCCTATTGCCCGGTGCGTTTCCAACGGGCCATCCCCCTCCCCTCCGACCATCTGTTCGCCGTCGGCAGCAGCGGTGTTGTCGCCGAGAAGACCGGCGCAGCCATGGAGCTGTACAACACCGCCTCGCGTCTGGTCCGCGAAATCACCGAATTGTGGCGCACACACTCGGGCCACACCGAGGCCTCGCTGGCCGCGGCGGTGAACCGTGCCCCCGGAGCGATCGAACAACTCCAAACGATCCTGGCCAAGCAGCCGCCCGATCGCGCCGAAGCCCTCCAACGCCGACTCGAACACTTCCTCCGCGAGAACCAGGAGATCATCCCGGCCGCCGGCGATGCTTTGGCGGCCGGCAAGCTGGACGCCTTCGGCCACTGGGTCGACCAATCCCAACTTGCTGCCGAACAACTCCTCCGGAACCAGGTGCCCCAGACCGTCTTTCTCGCCAAGACCGCTCGCCAGTTAGGAGCCGTGGCCGCCTCGGCGTTCGGCGCCGGATTTGGCGGAAGCGTCTGGGCGCTGGTGTCCCAATCAGAAGCAGAGTCCTTTCTGGCAGCGTGGAAAGCCGCATACCTCCGCCAGTTCCCACAGAACGCCTCCGCCTCGTTCTTCCTCACCCAAGCCGGCCCGGCGGCGTTCCAAGTCTGCTAATGGCCAAGATTCCCGAACGAAGCCGTGGTCCCTGCTTGCTCCGTAAGGCGGGGGCGATTATATTCGCGATGATCGAAGCATCCCCGAGTCCGTGAGGAGAACCGACCCATGACGTTGGCGCCGATTGACTGGATCATCGTGACAGTCTACATGGTTGGGTGCGTCTTCGCCGGGGTCTGGATGCGACGCTACGTGCGAGGCGTCGACGACTTCGCCATCGCCGGTCGGGAAATGGACGTCAACTTGGGCGTGGCCTCGCTGGCCGCCACCGAAGTCGGCATCGTCACGTTGATGTACACGGCCCAGATGGGCTTCACCAACGGCTTTGCCGGGGCGATCCCCGGGGTGCTCATCGCCCTGGCCATGTTTGTGGTCGGACTCACGGGCTTCGTCATCGAGCCGATGCGCGACGCCGGCGTCATGACGATCCCCGAACTGTTCGAAAAACGGTTCGGCACTCGAGTCCGCTGGCTGGCCGGCTTGGTCGTCATCCTCGGTGGCCTTCTGAACATGGGAATCTTCTTACGTGTCGGCGGGGAATTCCTGCTGAATGTCACCGGGTTCGACCCGCACCGGCAGTTCACGCTGTCGCTGGCCGGATACGACCTGCAACTCGGCTTCTTGGAAATCATGATGACGGCCCTCTTGGCCATCATCCTTCTTTACACAGCGCTGGGCGGCATGCTCTCCGTGCTCATCACCGACTATCTCCAGTTCCTCGTCTTGGGGACGGGGATCGTCATCGTGTCGGTCCTCGTGATTTGGAATACCGGCTGGTCCAACCTGGTCGACGGCCTCAGGAATGCCCATCAATCAGGACTCACCCTTCTGGAAGCTGGTAAACAGGCCGGGCAACCGCCGACCAGGTTGACGATGGGCGATCCGTTCAACCCAATTGCGAGCAAGGGAGGGGTCTGGGTGCTCTGGCAAGCCCTGACCGCCCTGGCTATCGTCACCACCTGGCAGACGACCATCGCCCGCGTGCTGGCCGCCCGCGACTCCAAAGCGGCTAAGCGGGTGTATCGCGGGTCGTGCTTCTTTTTCGTCGGCCGCTTTGTGTTGCCCGGGCTCTGGGGGGCGGCCGCGTTCCTCTACTTCGCCGCCAAGTCCAACGAACTGCCCGCGGGCTTGACCAGTCTCACGGCCATGCCCGTCTACCTGAGTACGATCCTGCCGACAGGCATCATCGGGATTGTCATCGCCGCCATGTTGGCCGCCGAGATGTCGACCGACAGCGGCTACCTGTTGACCTGGGCCACCGTGATCTACAACGATCTGATCAGCCCTTGCCTGTCAAAACCGCTCTCGCCCAAAGCGAAGCTCTTGACCGTCCGCCTTTTGGTGTTGGCGATTGGCTTGTTCCTCGTCTTCTACGGCCTTTGGTACGAATTACCCGGCGGGGCTTGGGATTATTTGGCGATTACCGGCAACATCTACCTGGCAAGCCTCTTTACGCTTCTAGTCAGCGCCCTTTACTGGCGCGGTGCGAACAGTTGGGGGGCTATCGCCGCGATTGTCCTCGGCGCCGCCGGCCCGCTGGCCTATATTGTCGTCAACGCCCTGGTCGACAAATTCCGCCTCGATCAGGCCTGGAAGATTTCCGCCGACACCTCGGGCTTCGCCGCCTTTGGCCTCGCATTCGGCGGAATGATTGTCGGCTCGCTGGCGGCGCAGGCTTTCGGACAAGGCAAATCGACCGAGACTCCAGCAACTGGGGAGCCCGAATGATGGACACACTCTTCTCATACTTCTGGACGTTACTGGTCTTCGCCTCGATCGCCTGGTACGTATTCCTCCTGGTCTATGTGGGGATCAAAGGGGGCATCGAGATCCTTCACATGACCCGCCGAATGTCCGACCGTCCCCAGGAAGCTCCGCCGGCGAACGTCGGCTCCTAGAGGGCAACCCCTGATTCCCTGATCCCGCTGAGTAACCAACATGGAACTGCCACAGAATCGTACCGTCCTGACATTCATGGCCCATCCTGATGATGCCGAATTCCTCTGTGCTGGCACGTTAATCCGACTGAAGGAAGCCGGCTGGGACGTCCATATCGCCACGGCCGCCCCGGGCGACTGCGGCACGGCCACGCACAACCGCTGGGACATCAGCAGCATCCGAACCCGCGAATCGGCCGAAGCCGCTGCCCTGATCGGGGCCACCTACCACTGCATTGACGAGCACGACGGCTTCATCGTCTACGATAAGACCGCCTTGCGCAAGGTCTACGACCTGTTCCGCCGCGTCGCCCCCTCGCTGGTCTTCACGCATTTTCCCAAGGACTACATGATGGATCACGAGCAGTCCTCGCTCTTGGCCCGGGCGGCCAGCTTCATCTACGCCGGGCCCAACGCCTCCGAGTGGCCCGTCAAGCCAGGCTCGTGCATCCCGTACCTCTACTACTGCGATCCAATGGAAGGGATCGACCCCTTCGGGAACCCGATCGAGCCGACCACCCTGATCGACATCACACCCCAGTTCGACAAGAAAATCGAAATGCTCGCCTGCCACAAGAGTCAACGCGACTGGCTCCTGGCCCATCATGGCATGGACGAGTACATCGAGTCGATGAAGCGTCACAGCGCGATGCGCGGCCAGATGCTCGGTGTCCCCGCCGCCGAAGCCTTTGTCCAGCACCGCGGTCACGCCTACCCCAAGGAGGATCTGTTAACCGCGTTGTTCGCAAAGAAGTGAGACAGACAAGGAGGGTCCAGGGTTCGGATTAAAGGATTCAGGGTTCAGGACTTTCGTATCCCGTCCAATCCCGCCGGCAATCGGATTCCCTTCCTTCTTCCGTCTTCCCTCTCTACTTTCTACCGCCTACACAATATACAAACCAAGGAGATCACATCATGGCGCGAGCCCTCAGCAAAGTTGCCCCGGCGTGGTGGGACTACACCACGTTGGACTCCGAGCTTCTCAACGATGCCGCCAAATTGACGGTCAAAGACATGGTCAAGCTCTCTCGTCCCGGATTCAAGGTCGTGATGTACGACACGATCGAGGACTTTTACCTGGCCGAAGCGTTGGAATACATCACGGCCTGGAAGCAGTCGACCGACGACAATCCGACGGGAATCTGCGGCCCGATCGGCCCCACTGAGCAGTTGCCGCTCGTGGCCCGGTTGGTCAATGAACTGGAGTTGGACATCCGCAGCGCCCATTTCTGGGGCATGGACGAATGGGTCGACGAAAACGGCGTCCCCGTGCCAATCACCCATCCGTTGAGTTTCGCCAAGGCCGACATGGACATGTGTTTCAAGCGGATCAACGCCAAGCTCCGCATGCCCACCTCGCACCTGCACTTTCCCACCGGTGACCTGGAGGCCTACAGCAAGTCGTATGACCAGATTCGCTGCCTGGTCATGCAAGGCGGCCAAGGGGAAGTGAAGCATTGGGCCTTCAACGATCCGCCGAAGCGTCAGGGAAAGTATAAGGACAATCCGCCGTCGCCCGCAGAATACCGCAAGCTCAAGACCCGCGTCACCGACCTGCACCCAGTCACCGTGATCCAGAACGCCCGCACCTCAGGCGGCGGTCACGTGGCCATGGTGCCCACCCGCGCGGCAACCGTCGGCCCAGTGGAAACCTGGAAAGCGGAAAAAGTGTCGATCTGGCAGGCGGGCATGCACGACAGCCCGTTCGGTATGCGGCTCACGACGCTGATGATCGCCAAGCGATTGCCCGACAGTTCCGTCCCCATGTCCCTGTTGGCCGACCATCCCAACGTCCAGTTCAACTTCTTCCGTCCCGGCATCGGCACCGTGGCCGCGGAGATGCATTGAGTCTCTCCGCTCTTCGGCCGAGCACACACGAACCACGGTCGCGTGGCGGCGGGGGCTTGCCCCGCGTTGTCTTGCAAGCTCCCCGCCGCTACGCGGTCGGCATGAGACGGCATCGTTCTCCCCGACTCTGGACAACCGCTCCGCCGCGAATTAGGATCGGAGGATCTCCCCCTTTCCCGAGGACAAATATTCCATGCTTCGATTCGCCGCTCTCGCCACCCTCGCGATCTTCCTGACCCACCCCATCCTTGCTGCCGCTGACTCCCCCCCGAAAAGCTCTGCTGGCGACTTACTCCAGTTCTCGGGCATCTACCCCCACTTGGCCTATTTCAACAACGAAGGCGAATGCGGTACCGGGGCGGTCGTGCCGTGGGCCGACCGGTTGTGGGTCATCACCTATGGACCGCATCTGCCCAATGGGTCGTCCGACAAGCTTTATGAGATCGACGCCAATCTAGCCGTCACAATCCGTCCCGAAAGCGTTGGCGGCACGCCCGCCAACCGGATGATCCACCGTGAGTCAAACCAACTGTTCATCGGACCGTATGCGATCGACGCCCAGCGGAACGTCCGCGTCATCCCGCCGAAAGCCATGCCGGGCCGGCATACGGCCAACGCCCGCCATCTGACTGATCCAGCCGGCAAGATCTACTATGCCACGATGGAGGAAGGCATTTACGAAGTCGACGTCCATACGCTCGCCGTCACCGAACTCTATCCCGACGCGAATCATACCAAGGACATAGGCGGGACCCTGCTTCCCGGCTATCACGGCAAGGGCGCCTATTCCGGCCAAGGGAGGCTGGTCTACGCAAACAATGGCGAGCGTTCCTCCAAAGCGTTGTGCTACCCCGACATTCCCTCGGGCTGTCTGGCCGAGTGGAACGGGAAGGACTGGACCGTCGTTCGCCGTAACCAGTTCACCGAAGTCACCGGCCCCGGCGGCATCTACGGCAACGAACATCCCGACCGAGATCCTTTGTGGAGCATCGGCTGGGATCACCGGTCCTTGATCCTGATGCTCCTCGACGTCGGCACGTGGCACACCTATCGGCTGCCCAAAGCCTCGCACACCTACGACGGCGCCCATGGCTGGAACACGGAATGGCCGCGAATCCGCGACATCGGCGAAAACGACCTGCTGATGACCATGCACGGCACCTTTTGGCGTTTCCCGCGAACCTTCACCTCGGCCAACGCCGCCGGAATCCGTCCACGTTCCACCTACCTGAAGGTGATCGGCGACTTCTGCCGCTGGCAAGACCGGCTCGTCTTCGGCTGCGACGACGCGGCGAAATCGGAGTTCCTCAACAAACGCAAAGCCAAGGGCGATTTGGCCGGCCCAGGCCAATCGCAATCCAACCTCTGGTTCACCGACCCGGCACTGGTCGACCAACTCGGAGCTCCCCTGGGCCGCGGCGCGGTCTGGATCCATGATTCGGTCCCAGCAGGCCAGTGGTCCGATCCCTATCTATTTGCCGGCTACGCGCGGCGCGCCGTTCACCTCGCCCATGCCACCCCCGAAGCCGTGACGTTCGACTTCGAAGTCGATGCCAAGGGATGCGGCCAGTGGAAAACCTTGCGTAGCGTCACCGTCCCCGCGAAGGGCTACGTTTGGATCGATTTCCCTGCTGACCAACAGGCCGAGTGGATTCGGGTTCGACCAAACCGCGACTGCCAGCAGGCCACCGTCTTCTTCAACTATTCGGCTTCAGATCCCCGCACGTCAGAGGCCGATCCAATTTTCGCCGGCCTGGCAACACCCCAGACTCCGGCCTGCTCCGCCGGCTTGATGCTCTGTCGCGGCGGCGGCAAACACTCGCTGCTCGTCGCCGGTCTGGCCGTCAAAGGTCACTCGCTCGAAGAAATCGGAACCTATGAACTGGACAGCCAGATGCGACTCCGCCCGATCGACGATCCGAACGCCCAGACATGGATCAAGAAGAATGCGGCCATTCCCCAGGGCGTGTTGACCGCCGATGCCGCCTCGGTGCTTTACGTGGACGACGCCCACCGCCGCTGGCGTCTGCCCAAGGGGGATGCGGCATTCGACGATCTGACCGGCGCCGGCCTGATGCGGATCAGCCGCGAAGTGACCACGGAACGCGATCTGTTCAACTGCCACGGCACCTTCTATGAACTCCCCGCAGACAACGCCGGCGGGTTTGCCAAAATCCGCCCGATCTGCACCCACAACCGCCGCATCACCGACTATTGCTCCCATCGTGGCCTGCTGCTGTTGACCGGGATTTGCGACGAAGGGAACAACCCGCACATCATCCGCTCCGACGACGGCAAACTGGCCCTCTGGGCCGGCGCCGTCGACGACCTGTGGAAGCTCGGCAAAACCGTGGGCCGCGGCGGCCCCTGGAAAGACACCACGGTCAAAGCCAACCAGCCCTCCGACCCGTATCTTATGACCGGCTACGACGCCAAGACCCTCACACTCTCCCACACCAACCCACAGGCCGTGACCATGCGCGTGGAAGTCGACATTACCGGCAACGGCCACTGGGTCCCCTACCGCTCCTTCACGGTCGCCCCGAACAGCCGCCTGGAGCACCAGTTCCCCACGGCGTTCCAGGCTTATTGGTTGCGGGTAATCGCCGACCAGGATTGCACGGCCACCGCTTGGCTAATCTATGAATGATCAGTTGAGCGACGGGTCCGGAGGGATTTGCGCCGGATCAAGGTGCAACGTCGAGAGCAAGAGCGACTCGCCAATCTGCTTCGAGACGGTCTTCCAAAGTTCCGTCTCGTCACAAAACACATAGTCAACGGTAGCCGGCGCCGTCAGCCACGACCCGACGTCGAGCTCGCTCTCCAGTTGCCCCCCGCCCCAGCCCGAGTGACCGACAAAGAGCCGAAAACGCTCGTTCCGTTGCGAGACCAACTGGGCGATGTGGTCACGATGCGCGGAAAAGTACAGCCCGGGCACGATCTCCAATTCGGCCAGGGAACTGTCCGTATGAACAGCAATCAGCGGCCCGGAAACCGGCCCACCAAGGTGCAAGCACTGCTGATTATCGCAGGGACCTTCGTTCACCTCTTCCCACAGATCCTGGATCGTCTTTTCCGAAGGCCGATTCAAGACCACGCCGAAGGCTCCCTCACTACTATGGTGGATCAAGAGCACCACGGTCTGAACAAAGTTCGGATCGACCAAATACGGTGAGGCAACCAGCAGATGACCGGTCAACGAATCCATGGTTCACCCTCGACTTTCCGCCCCAAGCATTCCGCCTCAGCGACAATGCCTCTTGAAAAGCTAACCCCCTATAAGTGTACACCATGCAAGCTTTGCGGTGAACGCCCCTTCATGAGGGGACACAACGCGTCAAGTACGCGGGGGAGCTAGACGCTCCGCCGTGCAAGCCATTCGCCCATTACTCTACGCTGTCAACTATTGCAGCGTTCTCGCGGCAAATCGAGAATCCATCCCAACAACGCATCAGTCAAACCGCAAGATTTGCTGGACGATGGGCCCCGAGTTGTCCCCCCCACCCGTAAGCACACGGAGATTGTCGAGAAGCTGCGACTCACCGCGGCCGTGGGTGTGGCCACAGAGGACCAGCAATTGCCGATCAGGACAGTCTTGCATCGCCTCGCGCAGCACCTCCCCAGTCGCCTGACACGAGAAGAAAGGAAGCCAATCATCGCTGGAGAACTGCCCATGGTACCAGGCCGCCTCGCGAAACGGCGGCACATGGGTCACCAATACAACTTGGGGGTAGCGAGTGAGAGCTTCGGTCAGCCGAGCGGCGATAAACCGTGCCGCAACACCGCCCAATTCGTTCAATCGCCGGCGCAGTGCGCCCCGATCGCGGTACACCTCGGCGAGATCCTCAATCGCCACAAAATCGGTCAGGAAGACTCGCGAGTTCTCGTAATCCCCCAACCGTGCATCCCCCCAACCTTCATGGCCAATCAAGGCCGTCGTGGGAGTCAATTCCACAACACCCGACGCCGGAAGGTAATGGAGAAACTCCGAATCGGCCGCCAGCCGAGTGATCCGTCGCCGGACCCGATCCAGGGAACCGCCGTAGAAGTCGTGATTGCCCAACACGAAATAGACCGGTCGCTGAAACTCCCGGGCCATCGCGTCCAGATACAGCGCCGTATTGGCCCCTTCCGCAATATCCCCGCTCAGCACCACCGCATCCGCCCCGCTTCCCAAAACGGCACCAAAAAACTCCTCC
>CAZLDQ010000020.1:0-43116 GCA_964558295.1 uncultured Planctomycetaceae bacterium
GAGAAATTGCCCCAGACAGACTATCATGAAAAATCCTAACCAGCCTCTGTCTAGGGAACCTCTTATCCATGGAAGAAATCGAGTCGCAGAAACCGGATCGGCAGCCCAGAGAGAAGAAGAAGCCTGCTTCTTTCGGGCCACCCTTCCTCTGGTATGTCATCGCTGTTGCTATTGGGGGGCTACTCCTCTTCAGCCTCGTGTGGACTGCGCCGACCACGGCAAAGATCCACTACCTGGAGTTCATCCGCCTCGCCAAACAGGGTGCCCCGGAAAAGAACCCCAACGCATCGATCACGATTACCGAACTGCACCGCGACAAACCGCAGCGGGTCAAATATTCCAACCTCTCCGAGCTCGAGGTGGGGCCGACGTTGATCCGCGGCAAGGTGACTCGCGAGGTTCTCGAACCGGTGAAAAGGCCCGCCGAGACGAACGTCGAGTTCCGCACGGTCCATTGGGGCTTGGACGGCGAGAACGGCCAGCAACTCGTGAACTTACTCTTGGAGAACGGTTTCCAAGGCGTACGGGTCGACGTTGCCTCGGGATTCTGGCGTGAATGGGGCTCGCCGCTTCTGTTCCTCCTGATCACCATTCCGCTGGTGATCTTCATGGTCCGGCGGCTTGGTGGAGCGGGTTCCGCTATGGCCTTTGGACGCAGCCGCGGCCGGCTCTACGCCCAGGAAGATCTCGGCGTCACGTTCAAGGACGTCGCCGGGATCGACGAAGCCGTGGAAGAACTGCACGAGGTCGTCGAGTTTCTCAAGACTCCAGAAAAATACCGCTGCCTCGGCGGCCGGATTCCCAAGGGAGTCTTGCTTGTCGGGCCGCCGGGAACCGGGAAGACTCTCTTGGCCAAGGCCGTCGCCGGCGAGGCAGGGGTCCCCTTCTTCAGCCTCTCCGGCTCCGATTTTGTCGAGATGTTCGTCGGTGTCGGTGCTGCCCGGGTCCGCGACATGTTCCAGCAGGCTCAGAGTCGGGCCCCGTGCATTGTGTTCATCGACGAGCTGGACGCTCTCGGCAAAACCCGTGGGACAAGCATGGTCGGCGGACACGACGAACGCGAGCAGACGCTCAATGCCCTGCTGGTCGAAATGGACGGTTTCACCTCCAACAGCGGGGTGATCGTAATGGCCGCCACGAACCGGCCGGAAACGCTTGATCCGGCCCTGTTGCGCCCGGGACGCTTCGACCGCCACGTGTTGGTCGATCGTCCCGATATCCGTGGTCGCGAAGAAATCCTCAAAGTCCATGTGAAGACCGTTAAGCTTGACGAGTCGGTCGACTTGAAGGCCGTGGCCGCGATCACCTCGGGCTTTGTCGGCGCCGATCTGGCCAATCTCGTTAACGAAGCGGCGCTCTTGGCTGCCCGAAAGAGCCGCGCTACGGTCACCATGGAAGAGCTCAACGAGGGCGTGGAGCGCGTCACCGCCGGTCTGGAAAAGAAGCGGCGGATTATGAGCGACGAGGAGAAGCTGCGAGTGGCCTACCACGAAGCGGCCCACGCCTTAGTGGCCTACAGCCTGCCAAACACCGATCCAGTCCACAAAGTCTCGATCATCCCCCGTGGCCTTGCAGCCCTCGGCTATACGATGCAGCGGCCCGAGGGGGACCGGTATCTGATGACCCAGAGCGAACTGGAAGCTCGCATCCAAGTCATGCTGGCCGGCACCATCGCCGAAGAGCTGATCTTCGAGGATGTTTCAACCGGCGCCCAAAACGACCTGGAGCGGGCCACGGAAATCGCCCGCAGCATGGTCATGGAATTCGGCATGAGCCGCTTGGGACGGGTCAACTATCGAGAGAGCAGCCGTTCGGTGTTCCTGGCCGGTGGCGGCGACCAGCCGCGAGAAAGGTACCACAGCGAGCAGACGGCCCGCGAAATTGATCAGGAAATCAAGCGGATCATTGATGAATCGCTGGAAAAGGCTCGGCAGATCCTGGAAACGCGTCAAAAGGCGCTGATCGCCTTGGCCAACGAGTTGATGGAGACCGAGACGGTCGACACGGAAGAATTGCAACGGGTCGTCGAAGCCAATTCGCCCAGCCCAACGATTGTCCCGGGCACCAGCAACGTGCTGAAGCGTTCGGCAATAGCCGAAGCGGTGCCCCCACCTCCCGAAATCGGCGAAGCCCTGCCGTGACTTCATCTGCAGAGCGCTTGGGGCAAGAAGTCCAGTGTCGTAGCACAAGCATCTTGCTTGTGTTATGTAGCATAAGCATCTTGCTTGTGTTATGTAGCATAAGCATCTTGCTTGTGTTATGTAACGCAAGCATCTTGCTTGTGTTATGCAGCACAAGCACCTTGCTTGTGTCGTGCAAACCAACTATCCGGCCTCATCGCAGACACTACAAGAAGCCCCTCAAGCGATACGCGAAGTCACGCGGAGCCGGAACGTCTTCCCGGGAAATCATCCCCAAAGGCTATCCGCGACGCGTCCCCCAATTGTAGGTTCGTTCCAGGGCTTGGCGCACAATCCCGGTAATTTGGCGACGGGTGACCGGCTTGGGAAGAACTTCAAAGGCCTGTGCCCGCCGCGCCTGCTCGATGATCACCTCATCTAGTTCGGCCGACATCAGGATGCACGGCAAAATGGCCTTCACTTGTTTCATCAGCCGGAGCGTCTCAAGCCCGGTGAGCCGGGGCATGTGCATGTCCAGGATCACCAAATGGATCTTCTGGCTCTGGACGATGTGTAAGGCTTCTTCCCCATCTCCCGCCAGAAATGTCCGATAGCCTTCCGGTTCGAACACACTTTGGAGGGTCTCGCGGAATGCCACATCATCGTCGGTAATGAGCAAAGATGGGCACTCGATGGTCATTGTTTCCAAGCCTCACTTGCTAAAGACGGCAAATTCTGAATCTAGCAAGTTAGATACCAATCTCGCGGGGCCCGTTGCTCGCCGCATCCCATTGTGAACCTAACCAGTTTCCACTTCATATTTTACTACACGAAGACATTTTTGCGACAGCGGAATCTGGCACAAAGGCACAGGGTAGCAGGAATTGCCTTCTCTGTCAATTTGGCAGATTTGTGCCTCCCCCATGCGGCAAAAAGCAAGACTCTTGATCTGTTGGACCTCGCCGCCTCAAGTCGTTCCGCAGAGGGGGTGTGTATTCCACGGTGGCGTGCAACTCCGTTGTCGTGACGGCGGCCCAAAGGTCGAGAGGGTTCCTCAACGAACCGCACTTGAACCAACGAAACGCGGTGTGTGCCAAATGGACCGAAACAATGCAGCGTTTGGGGGACAACGAATTGTTGGATCGGACACGGCCCATGCCGTTGGTCACCGTGCGCCTTACCGAGAACGAAGTCGATCCGAGCGAGAAGATCTCTCAGGGCTGACCTCGCGGAACTGCGACAGATCGGCCCCCAGCAGCCCCACGCGATAGCCATTGCCTTGAAGTGCTTTGGTGGCTCGCTCATTTACGGCCAACAGGACCAGCAGGCCAATACAGGGAAAAAGGGCAAACACTCCCAAGACGACCCCAAGGACAGAGTGATACACCTTCGTAGCGAGTCCGACCACGAAGATGGCCCCCGCCAGTCCACTCCCCAGCTGGCATACGCCCACAATGAACCTGGGCCAGGAGCCGGCTGCGAAGCCATACTGAGCGAGGATTGCCACGAGCTGAACGAGGATGCAGACAAGCACTCCCTTCTGCCACACAGCGATGCTTCGCAGTTCTTCGCGACGATCACTTGGCAGGTTCATGCTGACCGGGCTTGCTTCCGCCAATGGCGACTGATAGGGATTCTCGTCCATTATTCTGGTTACCCTAGACTCTCCGACAGACTCTTCATGACAGATGACGTCTCAGCCCCAAGTCGGTCGAAACGTCGCACCGGGCGGATCTTTAGGCTTGGGGGGAGTATCCCCGCCGAGATGGTGCACGTCAAGAGCGGCACGTGTCTCTGGCACGCGGATTGCTCCCTCTGCGAAAGATTCCTGGGTTTGGGTGAAGCCGCACAACAAAGCGATCCTTATTGGTTCTTGAGCGACTCATTGGACGAAGGAGGAGGGTGCCATGCAATGGGTCTGGGGACTTCTGAAAACGACCTTTAGCGAGTTCTCCAACGACGACTGTACCAGCATGGCCGCAGCCCTGGCCTACTACACGATCTTTTCCCTCGCCCCGTTGCTCGTCTTGATCATCATGCTGGTCAGCCTCGTTTGGGATCCCACGCAAGTGCGCGGCGAAGTGCAGCAGCAGATGAACGAGCTGTTCGGCGAGCAGGGGGCTCAGCAGGTCCAGACCATGATGAATAATGCCTCGCAGCACCGCTCCGGTTGGGCGGCACTGCTTGGGATCATCGCCCTGCTCTTTGGAGCGACCGGTGTCTTCGGCCAACTCCAAATGGCCATGAACCGCGCGTGGGAAGTGGCGCCCGATCCCAATCGAAGCGGAATCAAAGCCTACGCGCTCAAACGTCTCTATTCGTTCGGGATGATCCTGGTCATTGCCGCGTTACTGCTTGTTTCCCTGCTGTTGAGCACTGTTCTGTCCGCGTTTGGCCAATCCATTGTGGGCTTCTTACCGGGGACGGTCTCCGATTCTCTGCTCCGTTGGCTCGATTTCGGCCTCTCGTTTCTCGTGATTACCCTGCTGTTTGCCGCCCTCTTCAAATGGCTCCCCGATGCGAAAGTCGGCTGGAGAGATGTCCTCCTCGGCGCCGTGGCCACGGCCGTGCTGTTCGTTATCGGCAAGACCCTGATCGGGGTCTACCTGGGCCATGCCAACCTGGGTTCCACCTACGGAGCGGCCGGGTCCCTGGTCCTCCTGTTGGTCTGGATCTACTACTCGTCGATGATCCTGCTTCTGGGCGTCGAATTTACCCAAGTCTGGGCTCGGCGCCACGGCGGTACGATCGAACCCAAGCAAGGTGCGGTCCGCGTCGTCCGCCAGAAGGAAGAAGTGCGCCGCGTGGCTTGACGCCATCTTCAACGAGGGAGGCTTTAAGAAGCAGAAGCAGTCGATGGGCAGACCCGGCTTTTCTTCTCAATCGTTGCCTTGCTCCCCAGCAATGCAGTAGAATCGCGTCTACTGTGTGAGCGATTGCGACCCTTTAATGCCGGTTCGTTTCGCCGGCGTATGCCCACGGCGACACACATGAAAAACGCGGTGGGCAAGCCCACCGGCTAAATGGACGGCGTTCGCCCTCTCCCCGGAGACCTCACCATGCGTCCTCTGA
Organism: uncultured Planctomycetaceae bacterium; assembly: GCA_964558295.1. Lineage (GTDB taxonomy): Bacteria > Planctomycetota > Planctomycetia > Pirellulales > Thermoguttaceae > JBDKTH01. The sequence continues at coordinate 5,193 of CAZLDQ010000020.1, forward strand.
CACGAGCCCTGGCCCTGGCGTTTCTTGTGTTTGCTCAACTCGCCCTTGCCGCCGAACCGCCGCGGCAAATCGGTTCCCAACGGGAGCTATTCGTCGACAACTATCTGATCCAAGAATTGAAAAATGTCCGGCTTGTGCTGCATCGCCCTGTCGATCGGGGGGCCGTCATGAAACTTGATCGGCCCTGGGAAGGGCCTTTTTCCGGCTATTTCACCGTGATCAAAGACGGCAACCTGTACCGGATGTACTACCGCGGGCGATCAGCGACTGGAGTGGACGGAGCCATCGCCGAGGTGACCTGCTACGCCGAGTCGCCTGACGGTATCCACTGGACGAAGCCGAATCTTGGACTGGTTGAAGTTGCGGGTACCAAAGAGAACAACGTGATCCTGGCCAACGTGCCCCCCTACAACCACAACTTCAGCCCGATGCTCGACACTCGCCCCGGCGTTTCTCCCAAGCATCGCTACAAGGCTCTCGCCGGCATTCAGCAGAGCGGGCTGGTGGCGTTCGGCTCCGCCGATGGGATTCGCTGGGCCAAGCTGCAACCGGAGCCTGTCATTACCGGCGGCGTCTTTGATTCCCAGAACGTCTGCTTCTGGTCCGAGGCCGAGCAGTGCTACCTCGCCTACTTCCGCGTTTTCAAGGACGGCTATCGTCGTATCGCCCGGACGACCAGCAAGGATTTTCTCCACTGGACGCCTGCCGTGCTGATGGAATACGAACGACATGGCACTCCAGTGCCGATCGAACACCTCTACACAAACCAAACCCATCCGTACTTCCGGGCTCCGCAGCTCTATGTGGCCACGGCCGCCCGGTTCATGCCCGGCCGGCAGGCGATCACAGACGAGGAAGCCAAGGCGATTCAGGTGCACCCGAGCTACTACAAAGACATCTCTGACGCCGTGCTGCTCACGTCGCGCGGCGGCGACCGGTACCAGCGTACCTTCATGGAGGGCTTTGTCTCTCCGGGGATTGGCGCAGAGAATTGGGTCTCGCGTACGAACTATCCGGTGCTGAACATCGTGCCGACAGGCCCGGACGAGATGTCGCTCTACGTGAACCAGAACTACGGTCAGCCGACGGCCCACATCCGACGTTATACGCTCCGTCTGGACGGGTTTGCCTCCGTTGAGGCCCCCTACGACGGAGGTGAGCTGGTGACCCGCCCCCTCGTCTTCCAGGGCAAGCGGCTTCTGCTAAACTACGCCACTTCCGCAGCCGGCGGAATTCGCGTGGAAATCCAAGATTCCCAAGGACAACCCATCCCCGGGTTCCGTCTCGACGAGACCAAGGAACTGATCGGCAACCGAATCGAACAGGCCGTGCCTTGGAAGGCCGGAGAAGACCTCAGCCGATTGGCAGGGCAAGTTGTGCAACTCCGGTTTGTCCTCAAAGATGCCAATCTCTACGCTCTGCGGTTCGAATGACCCGCCGGTCGAGCCCCCTTTCCAATCCGATCCGTAAAGAAATTGCTAGAAATTGGGCCAGCCCATCGGGTATGCTCTGTCGACAGGGGAGTCGAACGCTCCACCGTCGATCTTTGAAAATTCGGTTCAAGATAAAGCCCCTTGCCGGTGGGAGGATATTCCACGGAGTGCCCTTCCAACCCCTCCCGAGAAAGTTTCCCGCTGGGATTTTTTGTTCCCGTTGACGAAAACTACTGGTCGGGGTTGGCCGGACATAGCCACGTTTTCCGTCCGGGGCGGGCTGAGGAGTCGTCACACGGCGAAGCTCCCAGTCCGCTTATTTTGCCTATTTCATCAGTCTGAAGAAGCCCTTGCCCGCATTGTCTACTGCTCTTGCCCACTTTTCAGCCAGCGGGTAGCATGTGGCGCTTCAAGGCTGGCCCCCCATAGTCTTGGGGGGGAAGGGTTTCGGGAGAGCTTGTCTCGGAAAGGACGCCGACGAATGCAGGCGACTGTGGCGGAGCTTGCGGCGCTGGTCCAAGGGGAAGTGCTTGGCGATGGCAACGTAGTGATTTGCGGAGCCTCGCCGTTGGATCAGGCCAAACCAGGCGAGATTACGATGATTGACAAAGCCGAACGGGCTCCCCTGCTGGGCGGATCGGCGGCAAGTGCCGTGGTCGTGCCCCACGGCGTGACGGTCACCGATCGGCCGGCGATCCAGGTGGGGGCCATTCACCAGGCCTTTTCGGCGATTGTCTCCCATTTTCGCCCCTCGCGTCCACAACCTCGCATCGGCATCAGCCCGTTGGCCGTGATCAGTCCGAAAGCCCGGCTGGCTGCCGATGTCGACGTCTATCCCTTTGCCACGATTGGCGACGACGTGGAGATCGGCGAGGGCTCAACGATCCATGCCGGAGTCCATATCATGGCCGGCGTCACGATTGGCCCCCAAGTGACGATCTATCCCAACGCCGTGATTTACGAGAACTCCGTCATCGGGCCACGCTGCGTGGTACATGCCGGGGCCGTAATCGGCGCATATGGATTCGGCTACGGTTTTGACGAAGGGCGACATCGCCTCTCGGCCCAACTGGGCAACGTGATCCTCGGCGAGGATGTGGAGATCGGCGCCAATTCCACGATCGATCGCGGCACCTACGGCTCGACAATCATCGGCGAAGGAACAAAGATCGACAATCAGGTGATGGTCGCCCACAATTGCCACATCGGAAAACACAATCTCCTCTGTGCCCAGGTAGGAATCGCCGGAAGCACGACCACGGGCGACTACGTGGTCATGGCCGGGCAAGTCGGTGTACGCGACCATGTGCATATCGGCACTCAAGCCGTCTTGGGCGCCATGGCCGGCGTGATCAACGACATTCCCGACGGTGCGCGGGTAGTCGGAATTCCCGCCACCCCGGAACGCGAACAGATGATCAAGCAGGCCGCCCTCGCCAAGCTGCCGGAAATGCGGCGTCAACTCAAGCAGTTGCAAGCCACCGTTGAACAATTGGTACGAGGCCAGGAGTTGGCCAAGCAAAACGGCAAGGGACTTGGGGCTCGCGACTAGGACAGGGGAGCCCCGGCGTCTTTGCCGGGGGCAAGACGGCTACCGAAACAACCAATCGCGGAATGATGGCGGGTTGCACTGACGATAAACCGGAAATACCGCAACGGATCGGCCTCTTGGCCGGCTGGGGTCGCTATCCGATCGTAATCGCCCAGGCATTACAGGCTCAGGGACGCGAGGTCTATTGCCTCGGCGTGCGCGGACATGCCGATCCCCAGCTTGCCGACTTGTGCCACGATTTCCGTTGGTCGGGACTGGCCCGGTTTGGCAGCGCTCTCCGCTACTTCCGCCGTCACGGGATCGTTCAGGGTACCATGGCCGGCAAGATCCACAAGGTGTTCATGTTCCAACCCTTGTTCATCGTCCGGAACATCCCCGACCTGACCACGATCCGTGCATTTGTCCCACACTTCCTGACCAAGCGAAAAGACTGTAAGGACGATTCGCTGCTGGGCTGCGTGGTCGATCTGTTCGCCTCGGCGGGGATCTCCCTTCGTCCCGCCACGGATTACGCGCCGGAGCTGCTCGTGAAACAAGGACAACTCACCCAACGCGGGCCGACCGCGGCCCAATGGAAAGACATTCAGTTTGGTTGGAATCTAGCCAAGGAAATGGGCCGGCTCGACGTCGGACAGAGCGTGACGGTCAAGAATCAGGCTGCCTTGGCCGTCGAAGCGGTCGAAGGGACCGACCAGTGCATTCGCCGCGCAGGCACCCTCTGCCCGGCCGGGGAATTCACCGTTGTCAAAGTCGCCAAGCCCCAACAGGACATGCGGTTCGATGTGCCGACCATCGGGCAAGGCACCCTTCAAACCATGGTCGAAGCCGGCGCCCGTGTCCTGGCCATCGAAGCCGATCGTACCATCCTCCTCGACCAACAGGAGGTGATCGATTTCGCCAACCGCCACAAGCTAGTGATCGTCGCCCTGAAAAGTCCTACTTCCAGCTCGGAGAACTTGTCCCTGGCGCCGAACGACTGAGCGCCCCCGGCGATTCTCGCTTCCAATCGGCCCCGTCCATCCGGCCCTCGCCGGGAGAGCAGGCGTGTCAAAAGCGAGACCGGCTAGATCTACCGGGGGATGCCCCAAGCCTTGCCACCCGTTAAGATTGCGGTAAAAACGGAAGTGGCTCAAAATGAAGATCGCGTCGTCTGCTGCAATAAGACGCAACAGGTGCCGACCGCAGGCCGGCACGTCGTGACATTCGATTGTTCCCCGAGGAGTGGATGGGATGGACAGGGTTGCTGCTTTGGAGAAGGCAATTGCCGAGAAAACCGCCAAAATCGGCGTCATCGGTTTGGGATATGTCGGACTGCCATTGGTCCGGGCGTTTATCAACGCAGGGTTCAGAACACTTGGGTTCGACGTTGATCAGGCCAAAGTCGACCGACTCCTGACCGGTCAGAGCTATATCGAACACATTCCCTCCGCCTGGATCGCCGAATGCATCGGGAACGGCACCTTCGAACCAACGGCCAACATGCGGCGGCTCAGCGAGGCCGACGCCCTGCTGATCTGTGTCCCCACACCGCTGAGTGAAAGCCGCGATCCTGACTTAACCTACGTGGAAACCACAACGCGGCAAATCGCCGACGTACTCCGGCCAGGCCAGTTGGTCGTCTTGGAGAGCACCACTTATCCCGGTACAACCCGCGATGTGATGTTGCCGATTCTCACCGCCGGGGGATTAACGGTCGGCAAAGACTTCTTCTTGGCATTCAGCCCCGAACGCGAGGATCCGGGCAATCCCAACTTCTCGGCCGACCGTATCCCCAAAGTCGTCGGCGGGATCGAGCCGCACAGCGGACGACTGGCGGAAATGCTCTATGGCACGGCGGTCGTCCGGGTGGTTCCGGTTTCCAGCTGCGAAGTGGCCGAGGCTTGCAAGATTCTGGAAAACACCTACCGCTCGGTCAACATCGCCATGGTCAACGAATTGAAGGTCCTCTTTGACCGGCTGGGAATCGATGTCTGGGAGGTGATCGAAGCGGCCAAAACCAAGCCGTTTGGCTTCCAGGCCTTCTATCCCGGTCCGGGGCTGGGTGGGCACTGCATTCCGATCGACCCGTTCTATCTCAGTTGGGTCGCCCGCAAACACGGCCTGGCAACCCGGTTCATCGAACTGGCCGGCGAGATTAACACGAGCATGCCGGACTATGTAATCCACCGCCTGACCGAGGCCCTGAACGACCAAAGGAAACCGGTGCGGGGAAGCAAAGTGCTGATCTTGGGCGTTGCCTACAAGAGAGATGTCGATGATCCCCGGGAAAGCCCTTCGTTTGTCCTCATGGAACTACTCCTGGCCCGAGGCGCGCATCTCTCCTACAACGATCCGCACATCCCCCGTCTCCCCGCAATGCGCCATTACCACCTGCCCAATATGGAGAGCGTGGAACTGACGCCTCAGTTGTTGGCCGAACAAGACTGTGTGCTCATCGCCACCGACCACACGGCCTATGACTATGACTTCATCGTTCGCCACGCCCCGTTGGTGATCGACACGCGAAACGCGACCAGACAGGTCAAAGAGGGCCGCGAGAAAATCCGGAAAGCGTGAGAGAATGCTAAGGAATGAGTGCTGAAGGATGAATGCAAAAAGGGAAGCCGTCCGTCTTCCTCAATTCATCGTTCTGCCTTCATCACTCATCATTCTGCATAGGTCGATCGAGGTTGAAGGATGGCAAGACGTTATCTCGTGACCGGTTGTGCGGGGTTCATCGCAGCCAATGTTTGTCGTCGGCTGTTGGACAAAGGCCATCGGGTCGTCGGGGTCGACAACCTGAACGATGCCTATGATCCGCGGTTGAAAGAGTGGCGTCTTGGACAACTCCAGCAGTATCCACAGTTCTCCTTCCAACGTCTGGATATCGGCGATTGGGCAGCCCTGGAAGCCCGTTTTCGAACCGATGAGCAGGCCAAGGAGTCGGTCGACCAGCGGCCTTACTCGGCCGTAATCAACTTGGCAGCCCGGGCCGGTGTCCGTGCGTCTGTGGAAAACCCCTGGGTCTACTTACAGACCAACTGCGAGGGAACGTTGAACCTGCTGGAATTGTGCCGGCGGTTTGGGGTGGAAAAGTTCGTGCTCGCCTCGACATCCAGTCTTTACGGGGCTCATAACCCCGTGCCCTACGGCGAAGACGCCGACACCAATCGGCCGTTGTCCCCGTATGCAGCGTCAAAGAAAGCGGCCGAGGCCCTCTGCTACACCTATCACCACTTGCACGGTCTCGATGTGACCGTGTTTCGCTACTTCACCGTCTATGGACCGGCCGGACGGCCCGACATGAGCGTTTTCCGCTTCGTTCGGCGCATTGCGGAAGGCGAACCGATCGTCGTTTTCGGCGACGGGACCCAGGAACGCGACTTCACCTACGTGGACGACATTGCCCGCGGCACGATCGCCGGCCTCCGTCGGTTGGGCTACGAAGTGATCAACCTCGGGAGCGATCGACCGGTGCGGCTTACGACGGTGATTGAAGGAATCGGCGGCCTGACCGCCCAAACGCCGCAGATCGAATACCGCCCCGCCCATCCAGCCGACGTTCCGGCTACCTGGGCTGACATCAGCAAAGCACGCCGTCTGCTTGATTGGTCCCCCACAGTCTCGATCGAAGACGGCCTGCGTTACTCGGTCGACTGGTATCGCGCGAACCGCGCAATGATCCTCCCCCTTGCACTGGGCGACCGGTGAGGGCGTGGAGAGTGGAAAGAATCGTCGATCCACTCCCTCACTTTATCGAGACCATCACCCGGTCGATGCGGGGACCGTCCATGTCGACCACCTCAAGCCGAAGGCCTTCCCAGTCGGTGACGTCGCCGATGCGAGGGATGCGATCCAATCGAGCCATGACCAAGCCGGCAATCGTATTAAACCCGGGATGCGGCACCGAACGGAGGTGGCCCAGGTCGAGATGGCCGAGCAGATCGTCCAGGTTCACGTCGCCGTCGATCAGCCAACTCGTCTCATCGCGTTGGACGATTCGTTGTTCATCGTCTTGGCGGTACTCATCGTGGATCTCACCGACCAATTCTTCCAGCACGTCTTCCATAGTCACCAGCCCTTCGGTACCGCCGAACTCATCGAGCACGATTGCCATCTGCGTGCGTTGTTTACGAAAGTCTTCCAGAAGCCGGGCGATCGTAAGCGTCTCGGGGACCAGCAAGGCGGGGCGGACCAGCTTGCGCAGCTCGATCGGCCAGCCCATGTGCTGCTGGCGCAAGAGATCCTTCGTGTAAACGAACCCGATGATATGATCCAGATCACCCTCATGGATTGGTAACCGGGAGAAGCCGGCCATGGCCACAGCCCCAATTACCTCGTCAGCCGGCGTGTCGACGTCCAGGGCGTCGATGTCGATCCGCGGCCGCATGATTTCCCGTACCGTCCGGTCGCCCAACCGCAAGGCCTTACTCGCCATCTGCTGCTCCGCCGGTTCAAGGATTCCCTCGACCGTGCCGGTGCGGATCAAGTGCTCGATATCCTCCAGGGACACCGCCGGCTCCGTGGCCTTGCGTTGCCCGATCAGATAGAGCACCGTGTCGGTCGCTGACCCCATCAGCCAGACGGCCGGTCGCCCCGCCAGGGCCAACCAATGCATCGGATAGGCCACAAACCGAGCCAAGAGTTCGGCGTTGGCCAGAGCCAGACGCTTGGGGACGAGTTCGCCGACCACCAGGGAAAGGAACGTCACCCACAGCACCACGAGGCCCAAGGCAATCGCCTCTCGATGGCGAGCGACAAATTCAACCGGAACCATTGCCACCTTGTCCGCCAAATAGTCAACGAAGCGATCCCCACTGAACACAGCGGCCAGCGTGGCAACCAGGGTGATTCCCACCTGAACGGTCGGAAGAAAACGGTTCGGGTCACGGGCCAGCTCCAGTGCAATACGAGCTGACCGATTCCCCAATTTGGCCTGCTGTTCCAGGCGGGCGCGGCGAGCGGTAATGATGGCGATCTCGGCTGCCGCGAAAAAACCGTTGGCCAGGATCAAGGCAAGAATGATCAGTAAATCGCCATAAGGTGGCATGAGCGAGCGGTCCCCAGACTACCTATGCCATCCCGGTCGCCCCCAGGAAGGCTTCCACCTGTTATGGTACCGTATTGGTGCACGGCACGTCAGGGGGCAGCCCGCCACTGAACCGTAACTTCATGCCTCAATGGTCTTTACGGCGACTTGCCGATTCGCGTTTCAGCACAAATCCCACAACAAGCCTACCACACAGGCACAACCAATCACTACAGTCCGACTATGGATTTCGCAACCGGTAAGGGGCGACCGCAGGCCTGTCACTGGTTGGCGTCGCGGTCCTTAGATTCTTCCGCGGGACCGAGAAGCTTGGCCAGTTCCCTTTCCAACAGGGGGCCACGGACTTCGGTGGTGATGACCTTGCCATCGGTCCCGATGAGCATCATCGCGGGAATAGCGAATATGCCATACTGGGTGGCTAGGGACTTGTCTCCCAGCGCCTCGTCAAAGAGGACTGTCCAGGGGACTTTGTGCTCCTCAAGAAACGCCTTCAACTGTTCACGATCATTATCGATGCTGACGCCGATCACCTCGAACCCCCGGTCACGGTAGGCCTCGTAGTTCTTCCGAATGTTGGGAAACTCGGCCACGCACGGCCCGCACCACGTGGCCCAGAAGTCGATCAGCACCACTTTGCCACGATATTTGGACCAGTCGAATGCCTGACCATCGATCGACTGGCCGTCGATCGGCATGGGCTGGCCAACCAAAGTGAGGCGTCGGGCGGCCCCAGCCATCATTGCCCCCATCTTGGCCACCTTCTTATCCTCACTGGCCGAAAGCAGCTTGCCGAAGTCACGATACGTCTTCGCGGCCATTGCCTGATCGCTTGTCGTCTCGGCAATGTTGGCCGTGGCCATCGCCAGATTGGCGTCAGTCTCCCCAAGCGGGGAGCCTGCAAGAAACTTCTGGATCTCATCGATAAGCGAGGCCAGTTCTTCGCGTTTGAGTGTCCTGGCGCGACGCAATCGGTTCTCGAACAAGAACGTCTCGACTTCTCTTGCCAGTTGCGTCATTCCCTTTGTCTGCAACTGTTCAGGAAGTCTGGCGAGCCTTTCCGCAGCTTCCTTGTCACCCATCCGATCCAGCACGGCCAGTGCGCCGACCTTGGCGTAGACGGCGGCTCGGGTTTGCTCCTCGGTCGCTTTCTGAGCGAGAATCCGATTGGCCGCCTCCAAAACCGCTCTAAGCAGCTTGCGACGGAAGTCCATCATGTTATGGGAATCCATCGGCGGCTGCAGCGTTCGAAGTTGTTCCAGATACTGTACCAACTCGGCGGGAGTCCCGTTAGGAACGACGAACGGGTCCGGGGCCATCGAAGGCGGCTGGGCCCCTGGCGGCTGGGCTAAGGCTGACATGGCCCAAACGGACACGATCACCGCCCCAGCAATTCCGAGCAAATGAAATCCGCGGCGCTGTGAAACGGCAGGGATTAGCACGATCTGGGTCTCCTCGAATCGAGCAGTCGATGGCCAGAAAAAACGAGTAACCGCCGTGGCTGGCAATCATCGGCAGTTGTTCCATTATTCACATGGGAATCAAGAAATCGACCCCACAGAAGTCGTTTTTCAGCCAAATCCCTGTAGATGGAAGGCCTGGGGAACCGTCTTTACGGTTCTTCCTGATGAAACTTCAGGATTGTCTGCCAGGCTTCCTCCGGCGTTTCCGCATAGCTGATCAGATCAAGGTCCTCGTCGTCAATCGCACCTTCGTCGGCGAGGAACTGGAAGTCGATCACCTTTTCCCAGTATTCCCGCCCGAAAATGATCAGCGGGATGTCCTGCATGCGGCCAGTCTGACGCAGTGTGAGGGCGTCGAACAGTTCGTCCAGCGTCCCATACCCCCCCGGGAAAACCACCAGAGCTTTGGCCCGAAGCAGGAAATGAAACTTCCGCATTGCGAAATACTGGAACTGAAAGCAGAGGTCGGGAGTGATGTAGGAGTTGGGGTACTGTTCCATGGGAAGCCGGATATTCAGGCCGACCGACTTTGCCGCCACCTCATGCGCGCCGCGATTGGCCGCTTCCATAATTCCCGGGCCCCCTCCCGTGACAATCACATACTCTCGCCGGTCTTTGCGCTGACTGTGCGAAGAAACCAGGCGGGCAAATTCGCGTGCCTTTTCATAATAGTGGCTCTTCTGACAAAGCCGCTCCGCCCGTGCGACCGCGCGACGCCGCCGTGCATCATCGGGCGTATCTTCCAGCCATGCCATGGCCCGCTCCAGATTGCGTTTCGCCACGGTCGGCTCGACAATTCGGGTGCTGCCAAACACCACGACCGTTGATTCAATCTGGTTCCGTTCAAAGATCAACTCCGGTTTAAGCAATTCCAACTGCATCCGGACCGGACGGAGGCTGGGATCACTGAGGAAATCCACATCCTTGAAGGCGATCCGATAACTCGGTGACAGGAGGATTTTCTCCAGATTTTCTTCGCGATCTCGTTCCTCGTGACTGCTCATTCACTCGCACTCCATCGATGCCCACGAAACACAATTCCCCCCGAAAGTCTACTTCATGAACGGCCAATGGGCGAAGAGCGGTTTCCAGGCAAGGAGCCAGGCCAGGGTGGTGGCAGCCAGCCAGATCGTGGGTGGAACCGACCGCCACGAGGGCCAAAAAACGGCCAATCCGTGAAACGGAAGCCGAATCGCTGCACAGATGACGGCAATGGCTGTAGCAGCCTGCCAGCCCAAGAAAAGCCCCACGACACCAAACATGGCGACCAGTCCAAGGCGATCATGGCTTGGCCAGAGCATTGCCGCCAACCGCCCCAGGAGCAATCCCACCGCCATGCCAGCAAAGCCGTCCGCCAAGCCGACCCACCAACCGTCAAATCCGACATAGGCTGGCACCGGTCGCAGATGCGGCCAGACCGTGGGAGCGATTCCACCGACGAGCAAGGCGGGTATCCACAGTTGCCAGGGCAACCGATGTCCGTCATAGGCGATCAGCGCACCACACAGCAATGTGGAAACCAGTAGGAGATGGTAAGCAAGGATTCCGCTCAATTCGCCAAAACCAAGTGGGGGGTAAACCAGACTGTCACTCATCACTACAGGTCGGACAGGCAGGTTCATGGCGTGCGTCAGAAGCTCCAACGATCCCAGCCCCAGGAACACCAGGGCAGTGAAAGCCTCAATGGCCGGGTAGCGCGCCGAAATTGCCGCTTGGCAGTCCCGGCAGCGTCCACCAAGCACGAACCATCCGACAATCGGGACATTGTCATGCCAGCGGATCGATCGTTTGCACCGCGGACAGTGAGATCCCGGCCGAATCACGCTCATGCCGGCCGGTAGCCGGTAAACCACCACATTCAAGAAACTTCCCACCGCCCCACCCAAAGCGAATAACCAAAGGGCCACAGCAAGATTGACAGTACTGTAGGACATCGACGAGGGACAGGAGATTCAGGGCTAGGGAGTGGGAAACCGAGACTGAGCGGTTCAGGCAGTGCCGGACGAGCTGTCGCGGAGAACGAGCTTCAATGAAGGCTACACACCAAGGCACCAGAACAACCGACCGTCTGCATCCTCATGGAACAAGCCCCTCCTATTCAGATAATCCCATGCAACGGTTTTCCAGGAGCGGCCAATTCGTTGACACGTTTAGTTACTTCCGGATCTTCCACCAACGGTGGGGCATGATGCGGTTTGGCCCGGGCGTCAATCACCAAGGAACCATGGCACCCCCAGTGCTTCTGGACCAGAAACGAGTCGATGCCGTAAACGTCCGCAGCCGGGTTGCTCCGGGTAAAGGTGGTCCAGAGAAAGTTGTTGAGCGTCCGGGAAGCAAAGTCACTGTCGTCCACGACAACGATCAACGGGAAGCTATTGATTGCATCCGCTTTGTTGTAGGCCGAGGCAAACTTTTGTACGGCTAGATCTGGCCCATTCTTCTCGCCAACTTGATACGGTGGTCCCGCAACCACCAGGATTCCCGGCAAGCACACGCGGGGATCGCGGAACCCCAAGGCGGTTGGAAGCTTGATGCGGCTATCCATGGCTACCGGCAAGGTCCGACGTTGCGGTCCGGCTGTCGCCACGACAAGCTTTGACCCCTGATTCAGACTGTCGCCGGTGTAGTCGAGCGTATCGATAGTCGTGGAAGTCTGGAAATGGAGATGCTGACGCCAATCGACCCGCTCCAACACGTGCCGCAAGAACTCGGGGACTTGGCGAACGTCTAGCTCGGGACAATCCTCCTTGGCTACGATGAACAGGTACTTGGCTAGCGACATCTGACCGTACCCCAACAGGGCGTTAGCCAGAGTAAGTAGCTCCCGCGGCCGTCGCGGTTCTTCGTAGGGCACATACCGCTCGCTACCAATAGCCAGCAGCAACGGGTGGACTCCGGCCGCATCAACAGCATGCACGGCGTGAACACCGGGAATCGTCTTGGGAACCACTGGACCAACCAGCTCGTGGATCAATTCGGCAAAGAGCGTATCTTCCTGAGGCGGCCGGCCAACAACCGTAAACGGCCAAAGCGGTCGCTCACGATGGTAGACATGCTCGATTCGCATCACAGGAAAATCATGGGCCAAGCTGTAGTAGCCCAGGTGATCGCCAAAGGGGCCCTCGGGCAATTCGCGTTTCGGCTCGATGTACCCGGTCAGACAGAAATCGGCCTCAGCCGAGATAGCCAACTCTCCCGGTTGGCAAATCATTCCAATGCGATGTCGGCCCAACAGGCCGGCAAACGCCAACTCGCTCATGCCCGTCGGCAAGGGCATCACGGCAGCCACGGACATGGCCGGTGGACCACCGACGAACACGTTGACACGCAGTTTCTCCTTGCGGCGAATCGCTGCCGCATGATGAATCCCAAGGCCGCGATGGATCTGATAGTGCAATCCAGCTTGGGCGTTCGGTTCATACTTCCCCCCGGAGATCTGCACCCGGTACATTCCCAAATTCGAATGGGCCAATCCCGGCTGATCAGGATCTTCGCTGTAGACCTGGGGGAGGGTAATGTAGGCGCCGCCGTCCTCGGGCCAACACTTCAGTTGCGGCAACTGGTCCAACGTGGTCTCGTTGGCCAACACCGGACCGTGACGCAGTCGTTTGGGCCTCGCATAACGGGCCGTCCAGGGGACCTTCAGATAGAGACGGGGACGACGCAACAAATCGGCCGGATCGACGGCCAACTCCACCAAACGCCCCAGCAACTCCAACGAGTCGCGGAAAATGTATCGCATCCGCTGCATGGTCCCAAATAGATTACTGACCATGGGGAAACGACACCCCTTGACGCTGGCGTAGTAAACCACGGGGCCGCCGGCCTGGAAGACGCGACGTTGGATTTCGGCCGCTTCAAGGTGCGGATCGACCGGTTGTTCGATGCGAACCACTTGGCCGTTGGCGGCCAGATCCTCGACGCACTCTCGCAGAGTTCGGTATCCCATGGCATGGTTCCAGCCGAAGTGCTCAGGTTAGCCATCAGTTCTGCAGTTTGGCCGCCTCGGTGGCAATGTCCTGAAGGATGAAGTCCTTGGGAAACACCTCGTCGCGTTTCTCGAGAATCTCGCGATATCGTTTGATCACTTCGCCTAGTTCTTCGACCATATTCCGATCAACCTTCAGACTAGCGAACTCCGGTTTGTCGAGCAACTCCCGCCATTTCTTGAGCCCCTCGACATACCGGTCGCGTGCCGCAACCAAGTCGCCTTTGGCGAAAGCCTGATTCCCCTCGTAAACCTTTTCTCTTGCTTCCAAGGCCTCGGGGGTCTGTTCCACTTGGGCACGACGCCGCCAGTAGGTGAAGTTGACGATCTGGCGGTAGCGGTCGATGACCTGGGCCGTCTTCTCCGTCTCCGCGGCCTGTTTGGCCAGCTTCAACGCCTCACGCCGCTTTGCCCCTGGCACGCGCCGGGCGACTTCCTCGTGGGAGACTTGAAGCTTCTCGGTGGCCTCGGCAGCCAAACGATGCTGGTCATCGGTCCGCTTCTCCACGGGCGTGTCGAGTGCCTTGCGCATGTCGCCGGTCAACGCATTGCGTTTGTCCTGAACAATCTTCTCACGCAACCCCGGGGCAAGGTCGTCGATCTGCTTACGGAGCTTGGCCGCTGTCTGCATGAGCATCTCGCCATCGTTCAGGCGGATCATATCATCAAAACTGGTGGGAATCTCCCGTGCGCCGAATTCGTGCCAGTCGCGTTCGGCACGGTTCCAGGCACGGCGGGCCTTTTCCTTGAAGATACCATCCTGTTCCAACGCATCAGCATAATTCATCTGGCACATGCCGCGATCAGAGTGGAAGACCACGGGGCTGATCCCCCGGAGCGGAGCACCGCTGTCGACGAGTTTCTCCGCTTTCTCAAACCACTCTTTACCTACCAGCCAGTTGTCGCGTTGCTCGATGGGACGCTCGCCATGGATCCCGTACACATTCTCGGGATCCTTATAAAGGCGACGGAACTGCTTGGCTTCGTCAGCACGTCCGATCTTCTGGGCATTAAACCAGCCCACATCCCAATAGAGCCGTGGTTCGCGCTCATTGTGGCGAATCCCTTCCTGAAGGAACTGAATCCCTTTGATCACCCACCGGAAGCGCTCGCGATAGTCGTCGAATTCAGCCGAGACGTTATAGGAAAGATTCCAGGCCTGAAATCGCCAGACGGAGATGAAATGCGGCTCCAGTTTGGCAAGCTGCTGCAGCGTGGCGGAGAGGTTGGTCCAGTCCTTCTTCATCTTGTAACGATTCGCCTTCTCCCAGAGCAAATTCGCGGCTACGCCGCGCATTCCGAAGGTGGCCAACTGGATCGTCTCGGTGGTCGGATCGATTTCACCCAACTGGGTCTCCGTCAGGCCGTATTGGGATCGCAGCTTAGCCAACTGGCCGCCGGGACTCCCTTTGCTCGACTTGGTGCCGACGGTTGCCGGCTGGCTGAGCCAGAAGAGAGGCACAAGCAACACGGCGATCGCCACCAGATAGACGATTTTCCGCACAAACGACCGACGCGGATTCATCGGGCCACCTCGCGAGTCTTGAGGAATACGTATCCGGCCACCACCAGCGGCACCAGGAATCCCAGAACCATCAGGGTATGGATCAGAATTAAGTCGGTTGACACATTAAAGCCTTCCGACACCCAGTCGGCATAACTGAAGTCGCCAAATGAAGGAATCACAGCCGCCGCGGCTCGCAGGAAGTGCAGGAGCACGAAGTCGCTCATTTTGGCGACGGTGGTCGTCAGCCCCGGGTCCATCTCTGTCATCACGTTCTGCTGGGTGAACAGACGGATGACGGATTCGACCGGTCCGCCGCCATAGGTCTTGCCATAAGCCAAGTCAACCATGAACGAACTGAATAAGCCGGCCACGACGATCCCCAACGTGGCGAGCATTGCCACCGGACCGCTGAGGAACGTGCTGAACATGACCGCAAACCCGATCACCAGGACCATCTGAGTCCAGATGCCAAAATAACCCTTTACGAAGTTCAGCCGGAACGATGCATCGGATGCGCGGACATACAGATCCGGTCGGCCTGCCCCAAAATACTGGGCCGGCTCCAGGCACCGCAGCCAAATCTCCGTCTTCCCGTTTGAAACCAAGTCGTCAAACAGGTCGAACTCTGTCTTCTCCGCCAGCTTGGGGTCCATCTTTTCCGGCGACGGATCCAATTTGACGCCGTTCGGCGTCCGAATCCGCCGCGAGATCATCTGCTTGCTGGAAAACTTGGTGATCTTCCGCGGGATACTCAAGTGGTTGATCTGGAACTCCTTCGACTCGAAGATTTCCACCTCCACGGTCAGCCCGGTGTCCGGATTGCGAACCGAGAGGCTTCCCAGAACCCCCTTCTCGATATTCCCTTTGTGGGTACGGAAGACGCCAATGTTCATCTCCACCGGCATCTCTTCGGGAAAACGGTCGGCGTGGAGCCCTTCGAACTCCCAAATTGCGGCGGCTTGACTGCCCCCCTGGATGTAGCTGCGATAGGCCCATTCGTCGCCAACGTTAATCCCCGCCTCGGTGTCGATCCCTTCGCGGTCCCGGAAACGCAACTTCTTTCCATAGACCGGCACACGTGCCACCAGCGCCCCTTCCGGCGAGCCGATGTGGTGCTTCAACGAAGTTCCCGCCTTCTCCGATACCTCTGTTTGCGGGAGTTCAAAATTCAACGTGTGCCAATGCCCCTGCTCCAAGCTCAGGGGAACGGCACGTTGTTCACTCGACAGATCAATCTCCACGCTATGTGCATGCCCGTTGACGCGATCCGTGTAGAGACGCAAGATCGGCGCCGGCTTTCCGCTCGCCAGCTGCTTGGCCCAGGCCGCTTGCAACTGCTGCTGGTCTTCCTTGCGGAGCGAATGGGAGTGCGAGAGTCCCTGGATCACAAACCAGTAACTAATTAAGCCCATCAATACCAGAAGTCCGGTGCCCATCAACGTGAAGCCCAGAACACGGCCCAACACAATCTCGCTTTGGCGAACCGGTTTGGTCACAACCGTGTAGAGCGTTCGGGTGCGGATATCGGTCGGCAGGCTGAAGGCACTTAGAAACAGGACCAACAAGAGGACCAGGTAACTGGTCGCGGTCAGCACGAAACTAATATAGAGCCGAGCGGGATCGGGACTGCTGGAGTCGAGAAACCAGCCGGCAAACAGCAAAACGACAATGAAGACCAGAAAACCAACCACCACGCGACGGCGGATCGATTCCTTGATGGCCAGCCAACTCAAGGCCCAAACCCGGCGGGGGGAGACTCGCGCGAGATCGACAACAGCGTCAAGCAAGACCTTTGCAGTGACCTTGAAGGCTGTCACTGGCCCGTGACGCACGGCAGCCACCAGGTACCCCAGGACTAATCCAGCCAGGGTGAGGCTACCGGCAATTGCCAACCAATGGAGTACAGCTAGACCCCACCAATCACCCAAAGGAGGGAGTTGCAGTTCATCGACCATCGGCGGCGCCTCCTCGCACGCGGTGTCCGGGCCGAGCTTCGCTTTCGGCGATAATGTTCAAGAATAGATCCTCAAGCGTTGTCGTGGGGTTGCCGAGGAACTGCACGTCGCCATTGTGACGCTTGATCACTTCACGAATTTCCTCTTGCGCGGCTTCGCTGAGACCGGTGGCTCGAACCTCCGTAACGTCGCGAACAGTCAGCAGGCTGTCCACCCGGCCCAATTCTTTCAATTCGCCTTGGTAAAGGATGCCGATGCGGTCGCAGACATCCTGGACGTCGGCCAACAGGTGACTGCACATGACAACCGTCTTGCCCTGCTTCTTAAGATCGAGGATCAAATCTTTGATCGCCCGGGTCCCGATCGGATCCAGCCCGGAAGTCGGTTCGTCCAGGATGATCAACTCAGGGTCATTGATCAGGGCTTGAGCCAGTCCAATCCGTCGGGCCATGCCCTTGGAGTACTCACGCAATTGCCGACGCTTGGCCGATCCCAGCCCCACCATCTCGATCAAGTGGGCAGCTCGTTGACGTCGCACGGCGGCCGGCATGTCGAACAACCGACCGTAGAAATCAAGAGTTTCTTCAGCGTTCAGAAATCGATACAGATAGGTTTCTTCCGGGAGATAACCAATCCGCTCGTTCTTGGTCACATCGGTAGCCTCCTTGCCGAAAACCAAGGCTTCGCCGCTGGTGGGGAAGAGCAGCCCCAACAAGAGCTTCGTCGTCGTCGTCTTGCCCGACCCGTTAGGTCCCAACAGGCCGAAGATCTCGCCACGGCGAATCTCCAGGTCCAATGCCTTAAGGGCTCGGACCTTTTGCCTTCCCCAGAAATCCCGATAAACCTTGGTAAGATTGCGTGTCTCGATAACGATATCTGGCATAGAGTACCTCGTGATCGCGCGACGGGCAGACTTGTCGCTTATTACGTCGCTAGCACTGCTGGAGTTCGGCTTTAGGTGATGAGAAATGTCCGAAAACGTGTTTTGAATCCGGAGAAACTTCACTATAGGTGAGGGCCGAACGTGTTGCAAGAACAGCCCCGCGCGAAGCGGCAGGCGCGACGCCCCACCCTTGCGGGTGGGGTTGCCCGCTTTGTCGTTTTCCTCGCGACAATCGGCCTGATTCCAGGTACACTGAGTAAGCTCCAGCTCTCATCGCGACACAGGAATTGCCTCGCTGGATTGCCGAGGCCGTAATATTCGCCATGTCTGTCCCGTTTGCCAGCCCCATTGGTCTTGCTCGGCGCGAAGCCGCCCTCCAGTTCTTGCATGAACGTGTCAACTACGAGCGGTGGGTCTGCGGGCCGTCTCACGTTCGCGAGTTCAAGCTCGACCGGATGAGGGAACTGCTCGACCGGCTTGGCAATCCCCACCAGGGACTGGCGATCGTCCATGTGGCCGGAACAAAAGGAAAAGGCTCAACGGCCGCCATGATCGGGGCGATCTCAACCGCTGCCGGCTACAAGACCGGGCTGTTTACCTCCCCTCATCTCGATCGTGTGGAAGAGCGGTTGGCCATCAATGGCCAACCATGCACCTCCGAAGAGTTTGCCGATCTGGTCGAGCGGATGATGCCAATTGTGCAGGCCATGGATCGGGCGGCCGGCGCCCGTGTGCCAGCCGAGATCGGCCCCACGTACTTCGAGATTACCACCGCCATGGCTCTGCTCCATTTCGTACAGCAACACGTGGCGTTGGCCGTGCTGGAGGTGGGACTCGGTGGCCGACTCGATTCGACCAACGTCTGTCAGCCCAGAGTCTCGGTAATCACCAGCATCAGCTTCGACCATGTCAAACAGTTGGGAAACACACTTGAGGCGATCGCCCGAGAGAAGGCGGGGATTATCAAGCCGGGCGTGCCCGTCGTCAGTGGCGTGGTTGATTCAGAACCGCAAAAGGTGATTCGACAAGCCTGTTGGGAACGAGGGTGCCGGCTCATCGAACTGGGGCACGATTTCGAGTTCACCTATCAGGCACCGCGGGAGTGTGAATCGCCGTCTCTCCTGGGAAGCATGAGTTTCACTTGGAAGGCCCCCGGACGGGAATGGACCTCCCAAGATCTCCCGCTGCGACTCTTGGGCCGACATCAGGCGGCTAACGCCGCTGTGGCCATGGCTGTACTAACCGAATTGGCCCAGAATGGCTGGACGATTTCTGACCAAGCCTTGCGCACTGGGCTGGGCACGGTAAATTGGCCAGCACGGGTCGAAGTGATCAGTCGCCGCCCTGTGGTTGTGGTCGATGCGGCTCACAATCTGGCCTCAATCGACGCGTTGGTACGAGCCTTAGACGAGAGTTTCTCCGCCCGGCGACGCCTGTTAGTTTTTGCCACGACTCAGGAGAAAGACCTGCGCGGCATGCTTACCCGACTAGCTGGGCACTTCGACCACGTGATTCTGACTCGCTATACAAACAATCCCCGCGGCGTTCCAGCGGAGGAGCTCGCTTCGCTAGCCTGGGAATTGACCGGCCAACGCTATCAGGTTTGTCATGATCCTGCCGCCGCCTGGGACGAGATTCGTCGCCTCGCTACCCCGGAAGACCTGATTGTCGTCACTGGCTCGTTTTTCATTGCCACCGAGATGCGCCGTGAGATTCAAGCTCGTCCGATTGGTGAACCATGGTCTCCTCGTGATACCGGCTTGCCAACTCCGCCTTTTCAATCAACACTATAGGCTGATATGCGGTTGACGCCAGAACTATTCAGCCCCCCAGCAGTGACCAGTTTGCCCTGACGGTTCCCTCTTATGACTTTGACGCCGAAATCCCGGACCCGTTTGACTGATTGGGATGCAATGTACCGTGAGGGGACGCCTCCGTGGGATACAGGAGCACCCAAACAGGAACTCGTGCGAATCCTCGATGAAGCAAGGGTTCCGGTGGGCACAGCCATCGATCTTGGGTGTGGAACCGGCGCCGATGCGGTCTATTTGGCCCGCCGGGGGTTCGAGGTCACCGCCGTCGATTGTTCGGCGATGGCCCTAGAACGTGCGCATACTCGGGCTGAAATGGAAGGGGCCTTGGTCCGCTTTGTACTGGCCGATGTCTTTACGTTTGGACTGAAGGCCGGGCAATTCGATTTCGTCTATGACGGAGGCTTTTACCATGCGATTCGCCAGATCGATTTGCGCCGCTACCTGGATCTTCTCTGGCGTGTAACGAAGCCTGGTTCGTATTACCTCTGCCTCGCCGGCAGCACTGGGGAAGAGTCGGAAGGAGGTCCCCCCCAAGTGTCCGAAGAAGAAATCCGTAGAGAACTCGGCCGGCTCTTCGAATTCGTTCATCTGCGGCCGTTTCGCTTTGAGAGCCATCAATCTCCCCAAGGCTACCCGGGTTGGTCGTGTTTGATGCGGCGGCCCCCCTTGGCCAAATGAGGTTGATGACGAAGAATCATTTGAATTGACCTTTTGCTTTCTCTCCTTTTGTCATGCAAAATGCACGGAGGACATACATGAAGACGTCCCTTGCAACCATAACGCTCCTCGCATCGGCCTTGTTACTCGCCGGTTGCAGCAAGACTCCCACGGAACCGGCGGCTCGGCCGATGGCAGAACCACGTCCGGTACCGGCAACACTGCCTGATGCTCAGGAACCGCCCCCTCGCCTGGTGACCAGCAACGACACCATGATCTCGGCGGAGCCGGCCGACGGCGCAAAAGTTGCACAAAGCAAGCAGGAGCCTTTGGCCGAAAAGGCAAAGGTGAAGGAAGCCCCGACAGACAAGCCGACGGTGCTAAAAGCGGTTGGCCGGGCACTATTCAAGTCATTTACGTCAGAGCCAGGCCGAACGCCCCCCTCAAACGCGCCGGCATTCCAACCGCAGCGATGAGCCGTCAACGCCAGCATCGCAGTTCTTCCAAGAATCTATGAAAGTCGCCGTCTTCAGTACAAAAGCCTACGATCGTGAGTCCCTTCTGGCGGCCAACAATGCACGTCACGAACTGGTGTTCTTCGAGTCGCGACTGACACCGCAGACGGCGCGGCTGGCGGACGGCTACCCGGCCATTTGCGCGTTCGTCAATGATCAGCTCGATGCCCAGGTTCTGCTGATGCTGTCACGGTTACAGGTTCAACTGATTGCCCTGCGGTCGGCTGGGTTCAATCATGTCGATATGTCGGCTGCGGCTCAATTAGGGTTCACCGTGACCCGTGTGCCCGCTTATTCGCCCGAGGCTGTGGCCGAGCATACCGTGGCAATGATGCTCGCCTTAGCACGACAACTTCATCGGGCCTATTCTCGCGTTCGCGACGGAAACTTCGCTTTGGACGGCCTGCTCGGCATGGATATCCACAGTCGTACCGTGGGTATTATTGGCACCGGCAAGATCGGCGCAGTCGTCGCCCGGATTATGAAGGGGTTTGGCTGCGAAATCCTCGCTCATGACGTGATTCGTCATCCCGAGGTCGAAACCTTAGGGGCCCGTTACGTCTCACGTAATGAGTTGTTCGAGAACTCCGATATCATCACCCTTCACTGTCCGCTCATGCCGGATACCTATCACATCATCGACGAAGAAGCCTTGGCCCGAATGAAACGGGGTGTGATGCTGATCAATACCAGCCGTGGAGCCCTGGTCGATACTCGTGCCGTGATTCGGGCACTCAAGTCTGGTAAGGTTGGTTCGCTGGGGCTTGACGTCTATGAAGAAGAGGCCGACCTGTTCTTCGAAGACCTTTCCAGTCGCGTAATCCAGGACGACGTGTTTTCGCGAATGTTGACGTTCCCCAATGTGCTCATTACGGGCCATCAAGCCTTCTTCACTCGCCACGCCTTGGAGGCTATTGCCCGGGAAACGATCGACAATATCACCGCTTTCGAGCGAGGCGAGCGGCCGCCAGGATTGCTCACCGCCGAAATGGTGCGGGCTTAGCCTGAAGGGGTTTTGACGAACAGAACCTAAAGGGAATGTCCTCTGGCCCCCCGGCAGTGTATTGGCCGCCCACAACAGGAAACGGCCGCTGGATAACGACCGTAAAACCTTGGGGTAGCTTGCTTTGAAGCTGGGGTATGTGCCGGGCATCGTCGGGCCATACGACGGAAGCCACTCTCTGGTTTTCCTCGCCACGGGCCCCAAGACTCGCCAATCCACACATGAGTACCAGAAACATGGGAAGTGGTGGGCGGCATTGTGACTTGGCGGTAGTCCTAGGATTACTGATCCATGAGGCAAGGATGGCCGACAGTCACCTCCCCCTGTGTTTTGACGATAATTGGATGCCCAAGAGTCCCCACTGGCCAATGATAAACCAATCCCCCATCTTTCGACGATTGTCTTTGCCGGTCAGGGCTACAAATCGCCGTTGCCACTAAGACCAACCTTCCCCAGATGGTCGGTGCTGCCCAAAGCCAACAGTTCCACCTTACTGTCGTACACGGCAAGGCTCGTGATCGAGCCATTTTGAAGCGAAAAGGGGGGCTCTTGCGTCGGAATGCCTAAGAGGGCCTTAAGCGTCGCAATGAGCAGTCGCCCATGGGAGACAACCGCCACATGCTCGTACTTGGTTTGGAAGATCGACCGAAAGGCCGCCAAGCCGCGTTCCGTCAATTGGTTGCGTGACTCGCCGCCGGGAACCACATAGTCTAGGTCTTCGCTGTCCCAGAGGGCGATTTCCTTCGGGTAGAGTTGGTTGATCTCGCTCCGCAGGCGGCCCTGGAAAATTCCCACATTGATCTCTTTGAGCCGCGGATCAACACAGACCTCAGCTTCGACCTCACGCGCGATGATCTCGGCTGTCTCCAGGGCCCTCTGTAGAGGGCTTGCATAGACAACTTCCACTGGTCGCTTGGCCAACACGTGCGCGACGGCTTCGGCTTGACGACGTCCCCGATCCGAAAGACGCACGTCCAACTGCCCTTGGACGCGTCCTTCAGCATTGAAGACGCTCTCGCCATGTCGGATGCAGTACATGATCATGTCGACACTCAGCTCAATTCCGCAACTAGTCAGTCGATTCTCCTGAGTCGGACGGCAACTGGCAAGGGCTGATGCCTAGGCATTACGAGGGGTTTGACGGCGTCAGGGTGAAGCGGCCCATCAGGGCCGGCACCGACTGGTACTTGCAGCTTTGCCTATTGTTCCGGAGATACGGGTTCTTTGGATGATGTCAGGTGCAACACCTCTGACGGATCTCGAAGGCCGTTGGGAGGGGATTTAACGACTGTCTGGGCTCTGTCTTGGACCGACTGTGCCGGGATAGTGGTTTCGCTCAGCGCCCTTGGAAATGCCGGCCGATCGGTCAGAAAGAAGGAAGCGGAATGGAACCGCAAACCCTTTGCGCAAGACACGGGAGAACGATGGATCGCTACTTGCGTCTCTTTTCGCCGCGGTGGTTTCTGCCGTTGGTGGTGATCGGATTGGTCAGCTCAGTGCTCTTGGGCTTGGTTGCGCGGAGGCCCCCGATTTCGCAGCAGCCTCCGAGAGAAGCTCCTACGTTGAGTATTCCTCTGACGCCTATGACCACCGATCCCCAGGCGTCTCGACCGATTGGACGCGAGCTGAATTGGCTTCCGTCGCTGGTGGACGACACACGGACGATCCTCACGGGGTTCGCTTTTGAATCGCCCCAGTCAACATCGTTGTCGCGACCAGACGGTCCTGCATTGATCCCGCCGGGAGCAGCGCCACAGGAACCGCGGGAAGCACCATTTGCCTCCTCGACGCCTCAGCCCCCGACTTCCTCGGCTGAAGTGCCCCCGCGATTGTTGATTGTTCCGCCGGAAGCCCATGCTCACCGCTCTCAGAACCTGGAACTGATCGCGCGCGAGGCGGACTCACATAGTCGTCGTGGTTTCGAGTTGGCCAGTCGCGGCGCCTATTTCTCCGCCCGGGCAGAATTCATCGTCGCCCTGCGACTGCTGGCCCAAGCGTTGGACGCCGAGCACTGCACCCGGTTGCATTGCATCGCGTTGGGGGCTGGGTTGACTGCCCTCAAAGAAGCCGAGGATTTCCTTCCCAAAGGTTCTGGGATCGAAGCCGACTTGGACTTGGCCAGTATCATCGTTGGGCACCGGACTCCGGTGTTACATGGCGCATCAATCGCCGGACTGACGCCAATGGCTGCCCTCCAGTGCTACTTCACTTTCGCCCAAGAGCAATTGGGAGCAGCCGTCGATCGCGAGGTGGCTGGATCGATTGCCCTCTACGGGTTAGGGAAGCTTCACAAGGCGTTGTCTGAGCAACAAGCCGTGTTCCTTGTGGGCGCCCGTCCCAAAGCGATGGTCTTCTATCAGGCTGCTCTGTTGGCCCATGCTGAGAACCATCTTGCCTCCAACGACTTGGGGGTGTTGTTGGCTCAAGCCGGCCGCTATGAGGACGCTCGGATGGCTCTGGAACACAGTCTGGCTCTTCACCAAGGTTCCACCGGTTGGCATAACTTGGCCGTGGTCTATCAGAACCTGGGCCATAATGAACTATCGCGGCGTGCCGCTTGGTTATCCCAGGTCTTCCGCCAACAGGAAAACGCGCGTCTGGCCCAGGTGGCGTCAGGCGTCCAACAGCCGGTAGCCTGGGTCGATCCCCCCGCGTTTGCGCAAGCTGCAGGGCAAACACTTCCCGTCACACGGAGTTCGCCGGCCGAACGTTCGAATGTCGCCCGTTCCTCATTTCCCATGCCGAACAACAAGAAGTAGCTGAGGTCGTCAGGTGTTGCTGAATCGTTGGACAACGCGGCTGATTCCGGGAGCGATCCTGGTTGCCACGACCGGTTTGCTCGGGGGGCGGATGCTCGAACGTGCGCCGATACCGATGCATGTACTTGTCCATTCCGGCGGGCACGACCGCGTAAATGCGGACAGGACGTGCATTGAAACGTCGGAGCACGATAACAAAGATAGTGTCGTAACGGATTCGCAGGCTCAGTCCCTTGCCGTCAAACTGTGTCAAGCCCTCCGGCCAGTGACACGAGGCTGTGGCGTAGCCGGACACAATGGTGCATGCGGTTGCCAGGGTTGGGAGGCTGCACGGTCGGCTGCTTGGCAGATGTACGCCCAGGGGGAATACGTGGCACATCCCCGAATGTCGCATGTGGCCGAATACCGGCTGCGCGTCGACGATCAGCTAGATATGGTCTACCGCGTGACCCGCGAAGAACAGACGACGCCCTATCGATTGAACGTCGGAGATGAAATCCGCGTCGAGTCGTTCACCGATGAAGCCTTAAATCGTGATCTGATGCTTCAGCCCGATGGGACAATTACCTTGCGGCTCTTGGGCCAAGTCCGAGCCACAGGCCGAACAGTTGCCCAGCTTCGCGACGAACTCGAAAAACTCTATCGCCAGTATTACAAGGTTCCGGCTATCACGGTCACACCGCTGAAGGTCAACAGCAAGTTGGAGGATTTGCGGGCTACGGTCGACCGCCGCGCGGGTGTCGGCGGCCAAAGCCAACTGGTTCGGGTGACCCCGGAGGGAACGATCTCGCTGCCGGCGCTGGGAGCGGTGCCTGCCCAAGGACTGACACTCAGCGAACTGCAGGTGGAACTGAATGAACGCTATCGACAGGAGGTCGTAGGGATCGAAGTGATTCCCGTGTTGGCCCAGCGGGCGCCGCGATATGTCTACGTCTTGGGCGAGGTGCAACTGCCAGGCCGCTTCGAATTGACCAGTCCGACCAGCGTGCTTCAAGCCCTGGCCATGGCAGGAAGCTGGAAAGTGGGCGCCAACCTCCGGCAAGTCGTCATCTTCCGCCGGGGAGACGACTGGCGTCTGATGGCCACCGTAGTCAACCTCCAAGGCGCCCTGCGTGGCAAGGAGCCGTGTCCTGATGGAGAGATTTGGCTTAACGATTCCGACGTTGTGATTGTCCCGAAGGGGATGTTGTTAGAAGCCAACGACTTCATCGAGCAGGTCTTCACACGGGGCATTTACGGTGTCTTCCCCTTAAACGCTTCGATCAACTTCGCCAAGGCAAGCACGCTCTGAGCCGAAACAACATCTCAGCGAATAGGGAAGGCATTGCCCCCTGTTCTTCGTTCGACAGCTCCTCAAGCTCTCCGCCACCTCCCTCTTGATCGAGCATCATCCGTTGCTCGTACAATCAATGGCAGCCAGATCCGTGATGATCATTGGATAGTCGGTCAGCGGCACGGAGGGAAATGCCCAGACTCCGGCAGTCTGACTTCCCGCAAGCCGGAAAACCTCGTTACGCAATGGATCGATCAACACGGGACGCGATAGTGGAGCATCCTTTCCTGGGAGCACGAGTCCGATCGACTGGGCGGCAAAGTCTTCCTGCACATCCGAGGGCCACCAGTAGGCCTGGAGCGGATACCCTCGACGCACGAAGCAGCCCGAACAAATCTTCTCGGCCTCGACTGGCTTGTTTCCCGACGGTTCCACATTGAACTGCATCGTAAGGTCGGCCCGCAAAGTGTCGGCGTCGAACAGGTTACACAACACCTGATAGGCATAGTACGAAGGTTTCGGTGTGTAGTCTTCTCCGCGCAAGAGGCCGAACGAGGCTTTGAGGTTCTTCTGCTCCTTCGCCGCCAGATCCTTCTCCGGCCCAGACGCCCAACTATATTTGAGTTGATCGACGAGATGGAAGTAAGAGATTTGCTCCAGCCCCAAACGTAGATCATTGAGCGTTCGACGCAGCAGCCAGCGGGCTTGTCGCATTTCATTCCACCGATGCTTCGATAACGCACCAACACCGCCCTCCTCCGACGGACAGCCGCATTCCCCTTGCCAAAGCGCCAGCGACGGATTGTACCGGGCGATCATCTCCCGCCAGGCGGAAACCCGCTTCTGGTAATCCTTCTCCGGAATCAACTGATAGGGATGATAGGAAATCTTGTCGACGTGCGTGGCGATTCCTGCCTCCAGACAGCCACGAAGATACTCGGTCGGCATTCCCGACAGCGCCCCGCCGATGAGCACCGAATCGGGAATCGCCGCCCGGATTTCCGGGGCGGTCAGCTTGACGAGATCCACATAGCCCGCGGGCGAGGGTTTGCCCGGTTTCCAGAACCAGCCTTCGGTCGGCTCGTTCCAAATTTCCCAGTGACGCACCCGGCCGCGAAAATGCTCAGCCAGGGCGCGAACAAATCGTCGCCAGCCTTCCCGAGCTTCGTCGCGATGAATCGGCGCCCAGCCAACCGCCGACTCGTCGGCCGCGTCCGGCGTGTAGAGACGGTTGCCGTAGGTCACGTTGAACCAGGGTTCAACGCCAGTCTTTCGCAAGTCGTCGATAATCGCGTCCAACCAGGCAAAGTCGTACTTCCCGCGTACGGTCTCGGTCCGCGCCCAGCCGGTCTGCACCCGAGCCCATTTGACCCCCAATCGGACCAGATGCTCATAGGTCCGATCCGGATCGAACATCCGCCGGTCGAGCGTCTCAAAGCCAACGCCAAGCGGCGAAGCGGCGATGGCTGTCGCCGGACGCGTCACCAGTTTCCCCAGCAGTTGGCGTTGGGGCTCGTTCCCCAAGATGCATCTGGATTGGCCGAGCAGTGCTGCGGTCGAAAGGCCGCCGATCGCTGCGAAACACTGCCGGGTGAAGTTGCGACGCGTCAAATACCGCATGGGACGCTCCTCTTGTAGTTGTTGACCACTCTTCTGTCGGCCACGCCATCCATCATCGCGGAGCGGCCGGTTTCAATGTACGAGGGGAGTATTCCGAAGTCTCGCTCCGCCCGGCCCTTCGCGTCAAGGAAGATTTTGTGCTTTGCTTGTAGGTTTTCAACCACACCGGCTTGACGTCCGATCCTTCGGCAACCACAATCCGAGTATGGAGTCGTTCCGCTTCCAACGCCCTCACGAGGCCCCTTGATGGCTCGCCGACAGCGTTCCTGCCTCCGTTCCCGGCCGCGCGTGGCGATCATCGTGGAGACCTCCATGGCCAGTGGCCGCGAGATCGTGAAGGGAATCGCCCGCTACGCCCGGGAGAATGGTCCCTGGTCGGTCTACTATGAGCCGGGACACTTTCAGGAATCGGTTCCCAATTGGCTGCGGCGTTGGCACGGTGAAGGGATTATCGCCCGGATAAGAAACCGTCAGATCGCCGAAGCGATGATGGCCACCGGCCTGCCGGTCGTCGATGTACTGGGCAACATTTCCGACACGAAGATTCCCGTGGTACAGGTGGACGATCAGGCCGTGGCCGAGTTGGCGGCCACGCATTTGGTGGAACGCGGTTTCCGGCATTTCGGCCACTGTTCGGTTCGAGGTCCGGTTTGGGCCCAACGGCGTCGCGATGCGTTTGTGGCACGTATCACAGCCTTCGGGCGCACGTGTGCCATCTACCAGCAACCCGCCCTGCAGACCAAGGCATGGTTCTCGGAAAGAGAACGCCAGCGGCTGGCCGATTGGATCCGGCAGCTTCCCAAGCCCGTCGGCATCATGGCCTGCAACGACACGGCCGGCCAGAAGGTGCTGGAAGCCTGTCGCCAAGCTGGCGTTATGGTGCCCGAAGAGGTTGCGGTCCTCGGCGTGGACAACGATGAGGCCCTCTGCGAGATTGCCGATCCGATGCTGTCAAGCATCATCCCGGTTCATGATCGGGTCGGGTACCATGCGGCAGAACTGCTCGACCGCATGATGCAGGGGGCTCGTGTGCCCACGGAGCCGCTATTCCTCAAACCGTCGAAGATCGTCGTGCGACGTTCGACCGACGTTCTGGCGATGGACGACCGTGACGTGGCCGCCGCCGTGCGATTCATCCGTGAACACGCCTGTAGCGGCATCGGTGTGGAGCAGGTCGTGCGCCACGTATCGATCTCCTATAGCACGCTCCGGCGGCGGTTCTTGCAGCTCCTCTCCCGGTCGATCCACGACGAAATCGTCCGAGTCAGGCTGGAACGTGCCCAGGAGCTGTTGGCCGAAACCGGCCTTTCTCTCGCCCGAATCGCTGTGCTCACCGGCTTTGAGCACCAGGAGTATTTTGGCGCCGTTTTTCGGGCAAGACTTGGTCTGACCCCCAAGCAATTCCGCGACGAAGCCCGCCGCACCGGTTCCTCGGGCCGGTTCTCGGGATGACCATTTTGCTACAAACATTGGTTATTTCTTTCCTTGCCGGGCAGCCCGTTTCCGGCGAGGATGGAAGAACGATCCGGTTCATCGATTCAGCCGACAGTCTTGCCCGCCGCGTTTCTCTCTTTTGGTTGACAAAGTGAATCACAAAAGCTGGGTGAGCAAGCCCACCGGCTAAATCGGTCGGACCAGACATACGAACAACCAACACCGCGTCTATTACCAACAGAGAGATCTGGACAATGATCGAGCAGATTGGCATCACAATGATAATCGTGGCAACCTTGACCGTGGCCAACCAAGCTCCACGTACTCAAGAAGACCAAACCACCGCCGTAAGTCTGCGGCAGGAACGGATCTTGATCCCCACGTACCGCGTGGGCGAGGCGGATCGGAACCCGCTCTTCTACCACGGGCGCAAGTACCAGGGCGCCAAGGGGCCCGTGTACCCCTATCCCATGATCGACAAGCTTTCCGACGTCCGTGAAGATACGCCTTACGACGTGATCTTGTTGGAAAACAAGTACGTCTCATTCTCGGTGCTCCCCGAAATCGGCGGGCGGATCTTCACCGGCCTTGACAAGACGAACAACTACGACTTTTTCTACCGCCAGCACGTCATCAAGCCGGCCTTGATCGGCATGGCCGGGGCCTGGATCTCCGGCGGCGTGGAATGGAACATTCCGCATCATCATCGTGTGGCGACCTACATGCCGGTTGACTATCGACTGGTCGACCATGCCGATGGGAGCAAGACGCTCTGGCTCGGCGAGCTCGAACGGCGGCACCGCATGAAATGGGTTGTGGGTCTCACGCTCCGCCCGGACAAGTCCTACCTGGAAGTGACGATCCGCCTGTTGAACCGCACCCCCCTGCCCCACTCGATGCTTTTCTTTGCCAATGTCGGGGTTCATTCCAATCCCGACTATCAGGTCCTCTTCCCCCCGAATACCGAATTCGGCACGCAGCATGCCAAGCGGGAGATGGTCCACTGGCCAATCGGTCAGGAGTTCTATGATGGGCTGGACCGGCGCGGCATCGACGTGAGCTGGTGGAAGAACCACCCCAAGCCAATCTCCATCTTCGCCTGGAACTGCGAAGACGATTTCTTCGGCGGCTACGACCACGGCAAGCAGGCCGGCGTGTTGCAGATTGCCGATCACAACGTGGCTCCCGGAAAGAAGTTTTTCGAGTGGGGGGCCGGCGACGAAGGCCAGATGTGGGACAAGGTTCTCACCGAAAAGGACGGCCCCTACCTGGAACTGATGGCCGGGGCCTATTCCGACAATCAGCCCGACTATAGTTGGGTTCAGCCGTACGAGGTTCGAACAGTCAAACAGTATTGGTATCCAATCCGAATGCTTGGTGGGGTGAAAAACGCCAATCTCAAGGCAGCCGTGAACTTGGACGTCAACGAGGGCACCGCTCGGCTAGCATTCAACACGACGTCCCCCCACCCACAGGCTAAGGCAATTCTCCAGGCGGGCGACAAAATCCTCTTCGAACAGCAGATCGACATCAGCCCCGCGACTCCCTTTGTTCAGGAAGTCGCGTTGCCCGCCAACGTGAAGCCGGAAGACCTGAAGGCACAACTGCTCACCTCGTCCGGAAACGAACTGATCCACTATCAGTCTGTCAAGCGTCCGGCTAGCCCGACGCCCAAGCCAGTCGAACCGCCCCCGGCCCCCAAAGACATGAAGAGCATCGAACAGCTCTACCTGACCGGTCTGCGACTGGAACAGTTCCATAATCCGGCCCTGGAACCTGATCTCTACTATGAAGAAGCCCTGCGCCGCGATCCGGGGGACTCCCGGACCAACACAGCACTGGGGATTCTCTACTGCAAACGCGGTCGATTCCAAGAAGCCGAAAAACTGCTCAAGACGGCCATCGAGCGGATCACATGGAACTATACTCGGCCCAAAGACGGTGAGGCCTATTACTACCTCGGCGTTGTCCAACAAGCCTTGGGCCGGCATGTTCAGTCCGACGACGCCTTTCACCGTGCCGCCTGGAGCCTACCTTGGTGTGCGGCCAGCTATTTCCACTTGGCGGAAAACGCTTGTCGTCGCCAGCAGTGGAATCAGGCCTTGGAATTCGTGAATCGTTCGCTGGCCACCAACACCTGCAATACCCAGGCCCTTAACCTCAAGGCCGTCGTATTACGAAAGCTCGGCCGCCTCGAACAATCGCTCGCCGCAGCCAACCAAGCATTAGCCCTGGATCCGTTGGACTTCTGGGCAGGCCATGAGATGTGTCTGGCCAAATCCGAACTCGGCCAAGCCGACGCAGCCAGTGAGGCCCAGGCCTGGAAGACCAGGATGCGGAACGACGTGCAGTCGTATCTCGAACTGGCCTCCGACTACGGCGCCAGCGGCCTTTGGGACGACGCCATCGCGATCCTCTCCCGGTTCGTCGACTCGGCGCCTGACAAGACCAGAGTCTTCCCGATGGTCCACTACTACCTCGGTTACTACTGGGAACAAAAGAACGACGTCGCCAAGGCAGACCACCATTACCACCTCGCTGGTCAGATGCCCACCGACTACTGCTTTCCCTTCCGTCTGGAATCGATTGACGTGCTCCGTCACGCGATGACTCGATGCCCCCAAGATGCCCGAGCCCCCTATTACCTCGGCAACTTGCTGTACGACATCCAGCCGGCCAATGCCCTAATCGCCTGGGAACGTTCCCGGTCGCTCGACGACACGTTTGCGACCGTCCACCGCAATCTGGCCATCGCATATGCCCGACTGGAGCACGATTATCCCAAGGCGGTCGCCAGTCAGGAAAAGGCCGTTGCCTGCGATCCGCACGATGCCAGGCTTTATGCCGAGCTGGACGACTACTACCACTTGGCTAATGTCGATCCAAAGAAGCGACTGGCACTCTTGGAAGCCAATCATCAGACGGTCTGCCAGCGGATCGACTCGCATTTGCGGGAAATCAACCTCAACATCATCACGGGCCGTTACGATCACGCCCTGGAATTGCTCAGCAAAGGCCACTTTCGCCGTTGGGAGGGTGAGTTCGGCGCCCATGACAGTTATGTCGACGCCCTGCTCATGCGCAGCGAGAATCACCTCAAGTCGCAGCGTTATGCCAAGGCCCTTGCCGACCTTGACGCCGCTCTGACGTATCCGGAACGCTTTGAAGCTGGACGTCCTTGCGGGGGCGGAAGCCGCGACGCAAAGATCGAGTATCTCCGCGGACTGGCCTTTGAAGGGCTCGGAGAACCGGACAAAGCCCAAGCCGCCTTCCAGCGGGCGATCGCTGCGCGCCAGGACCTCTCGGAAGCCCGCTACTATCACGGTCTTGCCCATCGGAAGCTGGGGCAGACCCCTCAAGCCGTGGCCTGCTTCGATGGCCTGATCCAATCGGGTAACGCCTCGCTCCATGGCCCCGTTCCGCTCGACTTCTTCGCCAAGTTCGGCGTCCAGTTGCCCGATGCCTTCCGCAAAGCCGAAGCCCATTACCAGATCGGCCTGGGCCTTCTCGGCAATGGAAACCCGGCCGAAGCCAAGCATCACTTTGAAGAAACGGTTCGCCTGGACGTGGACCACTTCCTTGCCCGAACCAAGCTGGAAATGATGAATGTTGAGTGATGAACGATGAAGCTCCCCCACTATCCGCCACCCACCATCCACCACTTCGCAGGAGCTCAACCATGAAAGCTCTCGTGTCGCTCGTCCTACTCCTCCTGGTGACGATCCCGCTGAACGCGCAACAGCCGGAGATCCTCACTCCCAAGAGTCCTGCCCAGCCGCGAATCAATGGGGCCAAGGTCTTTGGTGTCCGGCCCGGGCACGAGTGCCTCTATACGATTGCCGCCACCGGCCAACGACCGATGCGGTTCATGGCCAAGGGGTTGCCGCAAGGACTTACGCTCAATGAGACCAAGGGGACTATTACCGGTTCGGTTACCCAGCGCGGTACGTACCGCGTGATACTCCAGGCCGAGAACGCTCTCGGCCGTGCGCAGCGGGAACTACGACTCGTTGTCGGTGACGAAATTATGCTCACGCCGCTGTTGGGCTGCAACACGTGGGGGGGCTGGGGGGCCAAGGTCACCGAGGCCAATCTTCGCGCGGCGGCCGCGGCCATGGTCAAATCCGACCTGATCAACCATGGCTGGCAGTACATCAATATCGACGACGGCTGGCAAGGGAAACGCGGTGGCAAGTACAATGCCATCCAGCCCAATGAGCGGTTCGGCGATATGAAAGCTCTTTGCGACTACATCCATGGGTTGGGGCTGAAAGCCGGTATCTATTCGACGCCTTGGACAACGAGTTACGCCGGGTTCGTCGGCGGTTCGAGCGACGACCCCCAAGGGGCCTGGGAACGGCCGAAACGCTCGCAGGACGGTTGGCGCTGCGGCAAGTATTTGTTCGAGACCAACGACAGCCGGCAGTGGGCCGAATGGGGTTTCGACTATGCCAAGTATGATTGGGGAGTCAACAGCGTGGAACTCGCGCGGCGCATGGCCGACGCCTTGAAGGCCTGCGATCGCGACATCGTCTACGAACTCTCCAATTCCGTCCCCTTGATGCAGGCCTCCGAGTACACGGCCCTGGCCAATCTGACCCGTACGACCGGCGACCTGATCGACGTCTGGGATCGCTCCCAGATGGATCCTGGCACGGCCCGTTGGGCGGTCGGTATTCGCGAAGTGTGGCTTCAACACAACGCCTGGGTCCCGTATCAGCGCCCCGGCCACTGGAACTTCGCCTGCAATCTTCGCATTGGCCTGCTCGGCGGATGGCGTGACAAGCCGCTGACCCCCTCGCGGCTCACGCCCGACGAGCAATACTCCCACATCAGTTTATGGTGCCTGTGGGGATCGCCAATGATTATCGGCACGCCCATCGAACGGCTCGATGAGTTCACCCTCTCGCTCTTGTCGAACGACGAGGTACTTGAGTTGAACCAAGATCCTTTGGGCAAGCAAGCCTCAGCGATCAGGCTCGCCGGCGGTGAAGGCCTTGTCAAGGAATTGGAAGACGGCACAAAAGCCGTCGGTCTATTCAATCCAAGCGACAAGGAGACCACGGTCCGCGTGCGCTGGTCGGATTTGGACCTTCAGGGAAAACAGCGAGTGCGTGACCTCTGGCGGCAGAAGGACCTCGGCCACTTCGAGGGCGAGTTCTCGGCCACAGTTCGCCCCCATGGCGTCGTCTTGATCCGCCTGTTCCCTGACAGCCAATGATCCGACGGCGGCCCCTCTCCCGCAAGCGGGAGAGGGGCTGGGGGGAAGGTCGAACCGTTTCGCAAGCTGCAGGATGTGTCGAACAACCGCCCTGCAAACGGTTCTGCCAACTCATTCCTTCGGCAAGCACTGCAGCCTGACACTCCGCGACCGGTCAAGATACTTGTCAAGCCGTTCAACCTCAAACTCATCGATCATTTCATCAATCGATATGTCGGGATGGAGCGAGGTGAGGTAGTAATAGGCCTCGGGGCTGACCGTCTCGATCCTTACTGCCGGGCCGTACTTCTCCTTCATCCGGCGCACTCGGTTGACATTGAAATCGATGTGGACCACGCGGCTGTCAAGGTTGATCCGCGCGAAGATGATCGGCCCATACTGGCTCGACTCGGCCAGGGTGCGCCCCAAGGGGTCGATAATCACACCATTCTCGCCCGGCACTGCGCTGGCGATGAAGCAATGGTTGTTCCAGGCGACTGCCGGCACACGCTCCCCGCCGCGAAAGTTGGTCAGGAAGCAGAGCAACTCAGCCCCTTGCTTCTTGTACTCCGCTACCAACTCGTCAAAATTCAGGTCGAAACAGATCAACGCACCGATTCGGCCGAAGTCGGTATTAAAGATCACCGCCCCACGCCCGGGCAACACGCCGCTCTCCATCTCGCTGACCGTGGGAAACATCTTGTCGTAGTAACCGACCAGCTTTCCCTCACGATCGAGCAACACCGCGCTGTTGAATCGGCCTGGTCCTTTGAGATTCTTGCGCCAGTAGCAGGCGATGATGTACGTGTGGTACTGTTTGGCCTTCCGAGAGAGAAACTCGGTGATCGGCCCCGGCTGCGGCAAAGGCTCAGCCTTGGCGTCCGCCTCGTTTCGACTGGCTGAACGAGGCGTGTTTTGCATACAGCCTTCGGTCAACAGAATGATATCCGGCTTGTCCAGGGCCGCCATATCAATCCACTTTTCCATCTCTGCCTGAGATAAACGCGGCGGCTGACAGATGCACGAGACGCCGACCAGACGCGAACCGGTCTTGCCTTGCTTCTTGGCTTGCTCGGTTCCCTGAAGTTCAGCCCCCTGAGTCGCCAGAGAACCAAACAACAGGAAAGGGACAACCATTAGCCACCAACGATCGCTTCTCATGTTACTCCTCATCTTCAATGTCTCCTGGTGTAACGCAGTCTTCCTCGTTCGTGTCGGCCGTCCGCGACTGCAACGCGTCGCCAGCGTCTCTTCTACTTCGCGAACGTCAACCGAGCAAGTAATCTCGAGAAGATCGCCGCAAAATCGGATTTCCCGGCCAAAATGACGACTCTGGTATGACATCGCGACGAATTCTCAAGACACGGGCGTTTCGTTTTGGCTCGGCGTTTTCGGCTATCGTAGGACATTCGTTGTTCATGTGGATCAGGTGCTGCCCGACCACGCAGTTGTCGATTTTCCCGGACTCGCCGCACCACTGTCGCTGCACCCCGCGTGTCTTGTTCCCCTGCTTGGCATTGGCCGAGCCGTCGATGACGCCGATGGCCTTCTCGTCACCGTACTCGTCCATGATCGACCGTCGCAACCGCGACTCGATCCGCGCGTGGGCCCAGGCAAACTGCGACAAGAACCGTTGCAATGTACGCACGGCCGCACCGATCCACCGGGCGATCGGCTCGATGCTCTTGCGGTCCAGTTGGGCCAGAAGTCCCAGCGAATAGTCCACGAAGTAGTCGAACACCGGGGGCCTCTCGAAACAATCCGCAAACCGTTGTAGTCGCCGTCGCGCGTTGGGCTCCAACGCCCGAAGGTCGTCCGTCGTCATCATTCGCCTCCGTGGCATTCAGTCCGGAAGGTCTTGGGCTAACGTAGCGATGTCATATTAGGGAGCGATTGGCGACTGGAGAAACTCACGAGTCAGCCGGGTAAAGGTGATTTGCTTATAATTCTGGCGTTCCCAAAGTACGCCGACCGACTTGTCTTTGAGAATCGCCAGGTCGGAATAGGCCGCCGGCTCGGCGGCGATCAGCCGCTCTTCGGGAAAGGTCTGGCCATCGTCATAACTTATCCGCACGACGAGATTCTGGCGTTTCGGCCCCTTGGGACCGGTCCAGAGAATCCGGTTGTAATCATCACCGGCGGATTTTTGCGTGTACCGTTCGACGGCGCAGGCGACCGGCGTGACCGGGTTTCCGGGGCGCGGCTTGGCCCACGTCCGGCCGCCGTCGCAGCTTTCGGCCATCCAACGATGGGCGGCCTTTTCGTCCCGGTAGTCCATGAGAATCCGACCATCAGACAGTTCCACGACCTGGTTTTCGTTCGGGCTGTAGTCTTGAGGAAGCCCCTCCCGGGGAACCATTTCGCCGCGCTGCCAGGTGCGGCCGTGATCGTCGCTGTAGATTGTGAAAACGCCCCACGGGAGGACTCGCCAGACGGGCGCGATGAGACGCCCCTTGCCGTCTTGAATCATGCCGCCGGGGCCAACGACGCTTGCCCGCCACTGGGGATCGGCCATGTCGCGGGCAACGGCCGTCAGATCGATTGGCTCGGACCAAGTCTGGCCGTTGTCCTCGCTCCAACGGGCAAGTGTTTGGAGGTCGTCGGTTCCCGGCCGTGAGGTGAGGGAGCCGCAGCCAGGCTTTGAACGAAGGTAGAGGACCCATACGCGGCCGGTGTGGCGATCAACCGTCGTTGCCGGATTGGCCGCGGACCAATTCTCGCCCGCATCTTCGATCACTGTCATGGCCGACCAGGTTGCCCCGCCGTCCGTGCTTCGTTTCATGACCAGATCGATATCCTGGTTTTTGCCGCCCGGGTCGCTGAAGTTGTTCTTTCGCGCCTCGGCAAAAGCCAGGAGTGATCCATCCGGGGCCGTTTCCAAGGCTGGAATACGATAGCCCGTGTAGCCATCTTGGCCGGAAACGTACACATCGACATGACAAACCGACGGGGCGGCTTGCAACGTTCCAGTCAGCGTGACAATCGCCAACAGCGAGAGAAATGAACCGCGAAACATGGAAAGCTCCTTAATCGTTCCGAATGTCAACCGAGTAGTTCCGAATCGTCCGAATGATGCAAGGAGAGGCGAATCGTGGAGGCGTGGCAGCCCCCCTCTGGAAACCGATCCTGACCGTTTTGTTCATGGGGGACGGTCGAGAGTTGTCCGACGCGGCCATCGGTGGAAAAGCGGAGGAGAGTCTGATCCTTCGACGGCAGGCAACTGCCGTCCTTGAACCAGGCCTGCGGCGAAGAGCCGCAAACCTACGACTCGTCCTGCGGCGTGATCCACAACCTCCAGGGCATGACCACAGGAGACCACGAACGCCAAGGAGCGTTGTGCCGGCGCTGGGCTTCGAGCCTTGGATACAAGCGTAGGGAGACCGTGCGTTTGTTTCGTCAACAAAGCCCAAGAGTCGACGGGGGAAATTTCCTGACGGGGGGCCGGGAGACGATAGGCGACACGTCGTACATTGAATGTCAAACCGCCAAGCCGTCAAACGGGGCAGGGAACGGTGTGACGACCGCTGGTCGCAGTCGAACGGGACTCGTGTTTCCGACTGGCGCTGCATGTCTGATCTTCCTTCCATCGGGTTTCCCTGGTCCTGAGTCTTCCAGAAGCCTAGCAGATCCACAGGCTGGATGCGAGCAGACTTTTTGGCCACCCCCAGTCATTTTCGAAGTGGACTCCATTCAGAAGGAACCGCAACGACGCCAGACACGCAAAGGCTGGCCGAGGAAGGGGAAGACTCGCTCTCGTTGCTTTGCACTCTGGGCGATCGTTGCGGTTCCCGGGTGCGGCTGAAATGATGTTGCGCGACTGGGCAGAATAAGTAAAACAGGAC
>CAZLDQ010000021.1:0-42688 GCA_964558295.1 uncultured Planctomycetaceae bacterium
GGCCCACCTTCGCCGAGCCGCCTAAACTCGCCACGAACCTTCAGCCGCACCCGAGTTCGTTGATCGCCTCGCCTGCAAGTTGATAGACTCTTTGGGTTGACACGTTCCAGCGTGCGGCCAGATCCTTCACCGAAACACAGGTTTGCCCGATTCCACGGACGCTACAGAGCGCCATTCGCTGTTTGAGCGGGAGGCTATCGATCTTACCAAGCACCTCCTCCCAGATCAGTTGATCACAAGCTGAGCGTGTATACGACTCGGTGTGAGAGAAGTCGCAACTGACGAAAAGTGTCATGGGTTCCTTTCCGGTTGGCGCAGGCGGTGACGTGCTTCTTTGCGCACATAAGTCCAGAGGACGTAGTACCCGTTGGTCTCAACCCATTTGGCAACGTCACGGATCGGGTTCTTCGCGCGATGTAATTGATGCGAGAGCCGAATCCAGATCTCACCGATAGCCTCATGGGGGTCGCAGTCATACGATCGAGCTAGACGGACGGCTCGAGGCGTTCTGATGAAGTCAAGGATGTGGCGATGAATTTCGTCGCTGACGTTCATGGACAGGTGGTGGCTTTCATCTACTTGAACTTTCACGAAAACACATTGCATGTTATACTAGATCAAGCTGGTGGCTAAGTTTCAAGCGATTCTTGCGATTTCGCTTGCATACGGGCTTTGGAGCATATCCTAAATTGTGATGTCGCAAGGCGTTGAGCATTGTTTTCGCGAAAGTTCAATTCTGCGAGGAATGCATGAGTAGTCCGTGGATGCCGACAGGCGATATTATGGCGAAGGCAAGGAATTCTTATTCAGCTCCCGCTACAGGGTTGTATGGTTCATGATTTTTCGGCTCAGTCCATTGGGGGTGAATCCTGTGAGGAAGATGTTCGAAGCCCCTTGGAGTTGAAGGATATGATGTCGGGCCGATTGGCATGCGCCGCGTAGTTCCGCCCCATTTCCCTCACCTCTTCGGCGATTTGAGCTACCAGTGACGCTGGCTCCAGAACAACAGCTTGTTGCCCGAAGCTGAGGGCCCAGCTCTTAATTTCCTCGGTGCTGCTCAGGGTGAATTCAGCAAGCAGCGAGCCATCGGGTTGCACGGTGAGCTTCTGACTGGCGTGCCAATTTTTTTCTTGGATATAGCGGGCGACCTGGGAGGAGAAGCGGATCTTTACGCAAACCTCGCCGTGCCCGTCCCAGATCCCGAAGGAATGGGCCAAATAGTCGCGGAGGTTAAAACCCTCGGGCAACTGGAAGGGGAACTCGGCCACGCGGGCATCGGTCATCCGATCGATCTTCCAGCAGCGAATTTGGTCGTATTGGGGTGCACGCCCGACCAAATAGAGCGAACCGCGGTGATAGGTAAGTCCGTACGGATAAACATCATACGTCACGGCCTCCGTGGCTCGGAGAGATTGGTAGGTGATGAAGACGGCGCGGCGATTCTCGATGCCTTGCATGAGCTGGTCGATCAGGTCACTCTTGGAGGCGTAGTTGCTGGTGCCGACCGACGTTTGGTGAAACAACGGGGCGAACCGGCTGGCGTATTTGAGGGCTCCCTCGCCTAACGCGGAGCGGATTTTCTTGAGCGCTCGGCGCGTGGCATCCCAGAAGGGCGTGCCAGCCAAGGGTTCCATCAGGTGCTGTGCCAATTGAAGAGCCAGCGCCTCGTCAAACGCAAAGGAGAGTCCCGGCTGATACTTGGCCGGATCAAGCCGCCACTTTTTGCGGCCGTGCTCGTACGTCTGCTCCTCCAGCGGAAGGCCTACCGTCTTGAACGCTTCGAGATCGCGGCGGATCGTCTTCTCGCTGACACCCAGTTCCCGGGCCATCTCCTGAACGGTTGCCCCGTAGCGTCGCGAGCTGAGCGTCTTGAGCAGGATCCACTGCCGCACCAAAGGAGAACCGTGAGCCATCGGTGCCTCTACCCCCTGAAACCACTATGTGCCGATTCCTCGAAGATAGCCATCTATCAGCAGTTGGCAACCGATCCCCCCATTTTTTTCCAGTTTTTGTCGCCACCCGTCACCGGACATCGAATAGGAAAGCCAGGCAAGAAGTTCCCCCTCGCCAGGGCTGGAGTCGCCATGTGTCGAGGACTGAAGATCGGGCCGGCAGCCGGCTTGTTTCGCTTGTCCGACCATCTTGGGTCCTCAGAACGCGTCCATCTCCGTCACATTTCTCAGGCTTTGTGTGGCTACGGACGACGAGGATACCACAGCAACTGGACAGATCTTGTCCAAGCTGAGAGAGGATTTTTTGAGATTCATCCGTCTAGAACGTACCGGGTTTCGTGGAGGCCGAGGATTGTGAGTTTGAAGAAGTCGCGATCGCGCTGGTCTTCCGATATCCCGCCGGCGAGACCGTAACCAGTCTCGTCCGGCGAGCCTTCTCGTAGCGAGCATCAAGGAACCGCTGGCGCAGGAGATCCAGTTCGCACTCGTTGAGGCTCCCTTTTAACCCAAGCCAAAGCCTGTCCTTGCTGAGCCGCGGCACATGGACAATGTCCTGGTCGATCAACAGCGTGTCGACCACAAGCGGCAGACTTCGACGCGTTGTACCATTCCCGGCTGTTCCGCGCAAATCGCGACGTTTCCCCGGGCGGTCACCTCGCCGGGTAGCAACGCGAGATCCACGCCGACCGCGACCGAAAACTGGAGGCCGCACGCCAATGATTTCAAGCTCGTCTCCCAGTAGCCGAAGCCCCTTGGATGAACGACAGCCATTATGAGTTGTGAGGCACCAGCTAGCACCCGTCCCGTCACCGCCTTCCTCGTGAATATCGCCCTAACGCACAGCAGTTCGCTCACACACCGCGTAACCGTCTGGCATTCTGCCAGTCTCGTCGGAGATCGACCTGCCGCCTTGACGTGCTGGCAGTGCTCGACGGCCACAATGCAATTCGGCATGTCGTTTGCAGCCATAACCTACTCAGGAATCAATTGCGATAACCGCCTTTCAGGCGGCGGGATTCCCAATCCAGAATCAGACAAGCCGGAGGGCAAAAGTGATGATTAATCAACAGATGTTAGAGGGACATTGGACTGAAATCAAAGGAAAACTTAAGGAGCGATGGGGGGCTTTGACGGACGACGACCTGCAGGCGTTCCAAGGAAGCATCGACCAGTTGGTCGGGACTATCCAAAGCAAGACGGGCGAGACCCGCGACAACATCGAGGAATTCCTCCATCAGGCGACCTCACAAATGGGGTCCACCATGGAACGAGCACGCGAGAGTGCGCGGCAGTATGCACAACAGGCTAGCAGTACGATCCAGCAAGCCTCGCGGCAGGCCATAGAAGGAA
Organism: uncultured Planctomycetaceae bacterium; assembly: GCA_964558295.1. GTDB lineage: Bacteria > Planctomycetota > Planctomycetia > Pirellulales > Thermoguttaceae > JBDKTH01. Next base: position 3,303 of record CAZLDQ010000021.1, read on the forward strand.
TGCGACACGGCTACTCGCAAGCCAGCCACATGGTACAGGACAAGCCTGGCCAGTCGCTGGCGGTGGCACTCGGGGCAGGCCTGTTCATCGGTGTGCTGCTGGGCCTTGTCTTGCGTCCTCGTTAGGAATGGATTACGTGCGAACACAGTCACGCAACGGATACCAGAATGGCTCTTCCACTACCCGTAGAGCCATTTCAAGCGAGGTTTGCCATGCCCAATTCTCTATCGGCCAATGATATTCAGCGCCAAATGTCGCAAATCCGTTGCGATCTTCATACGAATGTTCGCGGGATTGTGGAGAACGCCAAGGTCATTGCTGATTGGAAATATTACGTACGGCGTTATCCCTGGGCCTGCCTGGCGGGAGTTGCTGCGTTGGGTTACTTGGCGGTTCCCCGGCGTCTGGAAATCCTTCGTCCGGATCTCGACACCCTGGCGGAATTGGCAAAGACCAATCGCTTGATTGTCCACCCCCAGCCGCAATCCAAGCCCCATGGAGGCACAGCGGCTTCGCTGTTCACCTTTTTGGCTAACACCATCCTCCGGGCGGCCATGGGCCATGTGGGTCGGCAAGTCGGACGAATCCTACGGGCTCAGGCTGAACATCCTGCCCAAAAGTATCGTTGATCGTTAACAGGATCGTTCGAGCGGGCATGAACAGACGTACGTGTTGTGCTAGTCGCTATGGGCCAACAGGCGGGAGGTGCGTTTATCATGGAACAGTCGATTACATCCAACCGGGGACTTCTGACGGGCGCACCCTCGGACCGTGTGATCGTCGTTACTCATCCCCCTGGGGATGTCGTCCGCGAGCAAGTCCGCCGACTGAACCGCCGCGCCGAGGCGTTCATTGCCGAAAACCCTGTTCTTAGTCTTGCAATTGCCTTGACTTTCGGAGTGATCCTAGGATGGTTAATCAAACGACGATGACCAACGGGCGCAGTACAGCTCCAGCCACAGCAATGACACGAAGTATGAGCGATCTGGCTGCCGATATTGCTACCCTGGCCGAGTTACAGGTACGATTGTTCTTGCTTGACGCCAAGGAGAGCGCAAAGCGACTCGCGGTTCCGGCGGCTATGATTCTCGGGGGGGGAGTCCTCTTGCTCGGGACAATCCCTGTGCTGCTCCTGGCAATTGCCGCCCTCCTGGTTTTGGCGGGCTTGGGAGTCACCGCATCCTTGTTCATTTCCTTTTTCCTTGGTGCAGCGTTCGGGACCATTCCTGTGGTGATTGCCTGGTCGTTGCTTCGCAGTAGCCCGATCAGCTTCCAGCGTTCTCGTGAGGAACTGGCTCAGAACGTGCGATGGATTAAGGATGCCCTCAAACAAAACGGCAGGGCATCTCAGGCTGCAGAGTGTCGATAATTCCTGATCCTCAAACTCCTGTTCAGGAGGCAACTCGATGAACCATATCGGTGAACGAACCTATTCGCCGCCCGAGGCTGAACAAGCCCCAACGCAGCCCAATCCTATGAACGACCTAGTCACCTACCTTCGCGAGTACGCCCGGGAGCGTCCCGAGGTAGTTGCCCTGTGGGCGTTTGGTATCGGATTCCTTCTCGGCTGGCGTTTGAAGCCCTGGTAATCTCGGCAAGGAGCAATGCTTCGCTCGTACCGGTGAGTGCCTTGGAGTCGCTCTCGACCGGCCATTTGTTCTGGCTCCTCCAGGTGATTTGAACGATGGCCCGGCCGGCGACGTCCTTAGTTGTGACTCGAGCTTCCAGCGCACAGGTTGTCCCTGGCGTTACGGCACGTCTTTTGACGGAGCCCCAGTGGTCCGGGCTCTTTTCAGTGGAATGTCACCAGACAAACACAGCAGAGAAAGAGGGCTCGCATCAGGAGACTCCTTCACGCGGATTTGTTTTCATCAACAGGCTTGATGACTCGCCGCGGGAAATGGACTGGCGGGGGGCGGGGGGCAATGCCGAAGTCGCCATGGGTTCTCACGACATTCGACCTTCCCGAACACCAGGGGGCCGTTATCTCACCGATCGGGTTCATCCCCCCCTGCCAGACACTCTGCCATGAGTGACGTGCTTCGGTCAGACACGATTTCCACTGTTGATAGACCATCAGCCCTCCTCCTTCCGAACAGCAGGATTGCTGCTCAAGGATTTCATCTGGAGTCTACCAGATTTTCGGGCGGAATACGAGCAGATGTTTTGGGCCACCTGCCAAATCATCCGTGAGGGTGCCGCTCAAGTGCCGGGGCTATCGCCCGTCGGATTGTCAACACGGTTCTCCTCACACTCTGCCGCGAGGAAGAGCATCACGCGGAGCGCGATGAGGACGCGGTTGGCAACTTGAGAAGCGATCAACGGCTCGCGTTTCTTGTCGCTACTTGCCACAACGTTGTTGGATATGAGCGGCGAGTGCTTTATCGAACGCTTCCCGGACGTCTGGCGGGGCGGCGTGTCCCATTGCGGGCCTGTTGACAACTTGCTTCTTTCCTTGGAGTTGGTTGTAGGCAGCGTAGCAGGTGGTCGGCGGGCAAGTGACGTCGATGAAGCCGACGCTCAGGATCGCCTCGTTCTTGTAGCGGGAGGCGAAGTTCACCCCGTCGATATAGCGGGAGGCTTCGAGCACCGCCGGATCGGGTTTGCCGTCGGGACCATTGGGAACGATCTTGGGCCAGCCGTTAACCCGGTTGGCGGCCACGCCCGTATGATCGCAAAGGGCCGGCACGCCGACGCCGATAAAGGTCACCCGGCTATCGAGTCCGCCGGCGGCCAAGGCCTGACCACCGCCTTGGCTATGACCAATCACGGCCAAGACCTTGCCGTTCCATTCGGGCTGTGCGGGGAGGAAGTCGATTGCACGAACCAAGCGCAAATACATTCCCCGGAAATAGCAGGTCTCGCGGCTCTCGCGTCCCGCATAGCGGTAGTCCTTCAGTTGGCCGACGGCCAGTTGCTTGTAGAACTCATCAGGCTTGCCGTTCGGAAGGCCGTGGGCATTGATGTCCATGGAGAGCATCCCTTTATCAGCACCCGACAGTGCGGTTCCGAGGCCCGAGCTTCGCACTCCCGCCCCTTGAACCCAGAGCACGGCCGGAAGACTCTTGGGAGCGGCTCCCTTGGGTCGAGCGAAATAGCCGGAAACCGGCACGTTGTCGACGCACGGCATCTGGACGTCGAAACACTCGATCTTCGGGTTGGACGACTTAACCGGCGTGAGTTCCGGCTTCAGGGGAATCTCGGCCAATTTGGCCTTTTGGGCTTTCCAAAAGGAGTCGAAATCATCGGGCACGGGTAGACTCGGGGCGATCTTTTCCGGGGAGATGGCGGCGCCGGCCCCGGCCTTGAGCACCGTATCACCAGCCTTGCAGGTCACTTGGCAGCGGAGGAATCCGGGCTTAGACATCTTACCGGCAACAACGACCGGTTGGCCGGCCAACGGAAGTGTGCCCTTGGCGAACTGATTGGGGCCTTCATCGTCGAGCACATAGGAGACTTCCCCCGTGCCTGCGTTGACGCCTCCTTCGAGGACCTTGATGATGAACCGGACTTCTTCGTCGGTTTGATAGATCGCATCAGCCCGATCGGTCACGACCTGAACGGCAAAGCCTTTGTCGTCCGCTCGCGATAGGTTCGGAACGTAAAGGGCAACGACCAAGAACAGCCATAGGAAACGAAACGGTGTTCGCATCATGAAAGGTCCTCTTGTTCGCAATCGAACTGGGTCAGTAGGTGCCATGCAAAGCTAACGGTTCCGTGGTGACGGTAATAGAACCACCAGGCGCATGGCACAAGTGCCGGGGCTATTGTCCGTCGGATTGTCAACACGGTTCTCCTCACACGATACCGCGAGGAAGCGCATCAAGCAGAACGTGATGACTACGAAGTTGGCAAGCTGAGAGTCTATAACGGGTTGGGTTACACTCCTTGGACTGCCACCGACTCAATCGAGCGGGTTGATCAGACCTCCAGTTTCCAGGGGGCCCGATAGGAACGATTCACCAGGGCGTTGGCCTCGGGATCGTCGATCACTTGCTCCTTTTCGCCGTCCCACTGAAGCCGGTGGCCGGTCAGCCAGGCAATGTTCATCAGATGGCCAGGGTTGGTGGCATAGTGGCCCGTCTGGAGGTCGTCGATCGGCTGGGTACGGCTGCGCAGACACTCCAGGAAGTTGATCTGGTGCTGGCCTTCATCCTCAGCACCGATGATCTCCTCGCCTTCCTCGGCAGCGGCCCCCTTGAAGCCCTTCTTCCTCTCGTCGAAGATCGTCAACCGGCTTCGGTCGAGAAACATCGAGGCCTTGGTGCCAAAGAAGCATTTGGCATGGGATCGCTGCTCGCGGCGACAGCCAATGCGCATCGTATACTGCATGACGAACCCGTTCTTGGCCACCGGGCCAGGGCCGTACTCAAGGATGGCATCGAGGGTATCAGGCCATTGGCGATTGTCGTCGGGCATCGCGTACTTGCCCCCAAAAGCGGCCACAGCCTTGGGATACTTGACGCCCATAGCCAGGTGGACGATGTCGAAATGGTGTACGCCCCAAGCCACCTGATGACCACCGCCGGAAATGCGGAACCAGTCGTAGCCGTAGTTGAAGAAAATGTTGGGGTTATAGGGGACCATCGGGGCCGGGCCAACGTAGAAGTCCCAGTCGAGCTCGGCAGGCGGATCGCAATCGGCCGGAGCACCGCGGCCGGGCCACCAGTTTTCATAGTCCCAGACCTTGACTTCGGAAATGTCGCCCAAGCGGCCTGATTGGATCAGTTCCACGGCCTTGAGATAGTGGGCCCGGCTGTGCTGCTGGGTGCCGACCTGGACGATCCGGTTGTACTTCTTGGCGGCTTCGATGGCGTAACGGCCTTCGCCGATAAAGTTGGTTACCGGCTTTTCCAAGTAAACGTCTTTGCCGGCCTGACAGGCATGGATCGTGGGCAGCACATGCCAATGGGCCTGAGTGGCCACGATCACAGCGTCGACGTCCTTCCGTTCAAGCACTTTACGGTAGTCGCGGTAGACATCAACCTTTTGGCCGCCGACCAATTTCCGGTAGGCGTCGAGGTTCTTCGAGTACACATCGGCGAGGGCGATCACGCGGTTGCCGCCAGCCGCCTCGAAATGCGTGTACAACTGGCGAGCCCGGGCACCACAGCCAATCACGGCCAGATTGATCGTGTCGTTCGGTCCACGTTTGGAGTCGGCCCCAGCGGCGTAGAGTTGGGCTCCGGTCCAGCTTGCGGCCGCAGCCGCGGTCGCACCAAGATACTGTCTCCGCGTCAGTTGATGGTTCATCAGAGATCCTCCTGGGGGTGATTTGTGAACAGCGCCTCAACTCCATCGACGATCAGACACAGACAAGGCATACCGGGCCGTAGAATCGGCGATTGATCACGTCGCAGCGAGAACGCCAAACGCGATGGACAAATGCCGCGCCTCAACGGTTTGATCTGTTTTACTCGGGCTGCGTAGCGCGAACAGGTATCTCCTTTCGATATTGATCTTTGATAAGCCCCATCTGCTCGAACGGGATTCTCTTGAATCCGGGTACTTTCTGGTAGACCGGAGAATCGTTGCGCAACTGAAAGTTCATTGCCGCAACACTGACAATTCCGACGTCCGGAGCGATGAGATTGTCTTGGAGGGTGACGTGGGGCTCGGCCGTTTTTTCGATCGAACTCCACTGGCCTCCCTGGCAAACGTTGCGGACAACGATGTTTCCCTTCGGGATAGCCGGTTCGTCTTCCCAAATGTTGGTGAGCTTGGGATAACGGCTGCGCCACAGGTCATTCTGATAGGGCATGGCGTCGAGCCGTTGTTTCAACACGCCGTTGACCGCATCGCTGGCCCAGCCGAGAGCGCGGGCGTCGATGTGCACGGCGGGCGTGCAATCGACGAAGAGGTTGTTTTCCACCAGGTTATCCCGGCCGCCGCCGATGAATGCCGCCCGGCAGACGCGGTAGAAGACGTTGCCCACTATGGCTGCGCTGGAGTAGCAGTCGTCCAAATAGACCCCCATGCAGTCAGGCATGATCAACCCGCCGGAACGGTGCTTGGTGTCGTTCTGGAAGCCGGTGACATGGTGCATGAAGTTGTAGCGGATCATGTGGCCACGCTGGGTCCAGTCGCGTCCAGCATAGATCGCCCCAGCGTCGTTCGACTCCAGGCAAACGTGATGGATCTCGTTGAATTCGATCAGATGGTCATTGCCACCGAAATCAATGGCCTGGTGTGGAGCGTCGTGCATCAGGTTATGGGAAGCCCGATTGCCGACGCCGCTCAGCCTGACAGCCGGGGAATACATGCGGTTCCATCGGCCATAGTGGTGGATGTGGTTGTTTTCGGCAAACAATCCGGCCGGCGTGAGTGTTTTCCGGTCTCCACCGTAAAGCAAGATCCCACCGGAACCCAAATCGTGGAGATCGCAGCTAATCACCCCGCTCTGGGTGGCGCCGCTGATGCTCACGGCCACAGCCCCCAGGTTTCTCAGCGTGCAGCCGGCCACACGATTCTGCGTACCACCGTGGATGACAATCGCCGTGTCACGGGAGAATTCCAAGGTGAGCCGCTCGATCGTCACATACGACGTCTCGTTCAAGGTGACGAGATTCTTGGCCAACGATACAACGGTCGAGCCCGGCTCGATCGGCGCCGGCGGCCAGAAATAGAGAATACCAGTCTGGCGATCGAGATACCACTCGCCGGGCTGATCGATTTCCGAAAGCAGGTTGAACGCGTAAAACCACTGGCCTTTGCGGTAACCGTATGTGTGATAAGGGGGGCTGACCGAGATGATCCGCTTGTCGGTGTCGATCGATTCGACCTTGTGGCGTTGATCGGCCCAATCCCAGAACCAGTAGCCGTGGACCCAGGGGTTGTTTTCGGCGACCCAGCGTTTTGGGCGGTCGCCTTCATACATGAACTTGCCCGTCAAATCTCCCTTGATGCCGCGTACGTCGACTGGGTTGCCACCGACCAAGTCAACGATCTTCACAAACCCCTCGTTGGGCCAACGAGCCACGGTCATCGGCTTGCCACGGAAAAAGAGTTCCAGTCGATCGGATTCGAAATCGCCAAAGTCGGTGATCCCCAGATCGCGCAGGTTGATCTGACCGACTTTTCCCCGGGCCGCTGGGTCAAGCCGGTTCAGGATGGCCGGATCGGTGGTAGGTTGAAATCCGTCGAGTCGCCGGCCACCGCTCCAATGCACAGTCTCGCCTTCTCGCGCCCGATAGACGATCGGCGAGCCTTCAGCCCCGGAGTCTTGAGCGGTCAGTTCCAAGGCCTTGGACCGCTCGTAAACCCCGCCCCGGATCTCCACGATGACGCCGCCGGCCGGCAAACCGCCTTTCGCCTTCAACTCGCGGATTGCATCCCGAGCCCGTTCCAGGGTGGCAAATGGGCCATCGGTCTTCGCTTCATTTGGCGAGGCCAGGGAACCAGACCAGTGGTCGTTTCCACTGTTGGCAACATAGAAGGTCTTTGGCGAGGGAGCCTCTGCTCCTTGACTAACGGCGGCGAGCCCGCCAAGCGCTCCCGCAAACACTAATCCAACCAGGAAGACAACTCGCAAAGCAAGACTTTGCTTCATTCCAGTCCACTCCTTATCAGTATACCCATCGCGATACGGCCACAACCGAAGGGTTCAAGGTTCAGGCCTCCGGACGAGACAGTCTCGCGAAGCTTTTTTTCGGGGGGCGTTACTCTCCAAAGCTTAAATCGTGCAGTGGCCACCGTCAATCTGGCAGATCGCCCTCTTCCGTCAAGGATTTCATCCCTTCCGATTACTTTGATCAAAGCCTGACCCGAAGGCAAGACGGAAAAACCAAGTCTCGGGTATGGCGATCGGTTCAGGAGGAGCGTGACGGCGTCGCACCGCAAAATCGAACGTTTTTTTCTTTCCTATCTGCTGGTCTTACAGCGATAGATCTGGGCACGGAACCCAGAGCCGATGGGCTTGACCTCGCACCGGCTCTTCTTCGCTCCGTTAAACCACTGCGATATCCAGCTTCGCACGGACCGGACTGATCGCCTGGGCGGGAGCTTCGGGCAAGAACGAGTTCGACGAGGCAGTACGCACGGCCGTGATTAACAACCGGGCCGGAGGGATGGGGCTATCAGCGGCCACAATGCGTTTGAGCAGCCCTTGGGTGAAGGCATGGAGTTGTTTCATTTGTTCCAGGCCGTGCATTCGTCCCCCGAAATCACGGTCGCTTGGAACCTCTTGCCCCGCGGCCTCAGGGGAGCAATAATTTGGGGTAGAGTGTCGGCGGAACCTATCCCAGATTCTCATCTTGAGGAGGGAAGATCATGCCACAGTTTGCGATTATCGAAATCGAGGATGGGCTGACGGTTGCCGAGTTCGAGGCAGGGGCCACGCCCGACGAAGTGGCGGCGATGCACGGTGGCATACTGATCGATCCCGGCCCCTACCCAAGCTACGAAGACGCTTACGACGCCATGGTGGCGATCCAAAGCGAAGAAGAGGAAGAGGATCTTCAGTAGCGTCAGCCAAGCTGTCTGGCCTCCGAGTGCGCCAGAGACCGCAGGCGCCTGGACGACTGCAAGACATGAGCGGAGATCCCACGCCATGACGTGGGGTGGGTGACATTTTTCGCTCAGCAACAGTCGGACGGACACCTGCACGAGTTCCTTGATGGTTCGTAAGAACGACACCGCTTGGCGACCGCCAACAACACGGCGGCCCTTAGTGACGGCACAATACATCATCGACCGGATGACCACTTGGCCGCCACTAATGGGGATGCCGCAATACGGAGGGTTGCCACCGGACGCCTCCAATAGATGGAAATTCGCGGCCAGATATCCCGTTTACGGCAAGCCCGAAGCAGCAATCCAAGACTATCGTGCCGTGACGTGATCTCGGCTTTTTCCGCCATCGCTTTTGGAGGTCTACCACGCTCAAGCAGCACGGCTTGCCCATGCTGCCTCAGACCTGACAGAGAGAACAATGGATTAAATCCCTCCCTGGCATTGGGCGATGGAAAGACGAACATCGCAGGGTCCCAAGTGGAGCAAGGTCTGGCATAGTGATTGCCCGGAAGCTCTGACGTGAGGGCTATCCAATCGTCTTTTGGGAGCACGCCCCATGGCCGTACGCACTTCCACCGTTGTTTGGGAAGGCCGCTTGCAGGGCGGCCGGGGAACGATGAGTCTTGGGAGCGGCGTATTTGAAGCGTCCTACTCGTTCACTTCGCGTTTTGAACAGGGAGTGGGAACCAATCCCGAGGAATGGATTGCCGCCGCCCATGCCGATTGCTTTTCTCGTTAGCCATCGGGCCAAGTCACACCCAAGCTGGGCTTCGTTGATCGTGCGGCATCTCCTTGCATATTCCATTGGCTGCATCAGGGTTTTATCTACCCACGTTCCAGAGATTCCCCGATACAGCCCTGGCGGGGTTCGCCAGTACGATGAGCCTCATCTTGTTGATGGAGAACGTCCTTCAGGAGGAACCGTGATGTACAGCCAGTATCGGCATCCCGTCTTCCGCGAGCTTCGTGATCAGCAGTTGCGTTTGGCGCCGTTGGACCGGCGGCTTGCGCAGATCAATCGGGTGGAACAGCTTCTCAGTGAACTAGACCCCAACCACAAGTACTCCTTTCCCGAACTCTATTATGAGATCACACGACAACATACGGAGCACCATAGCGATCTTCAGTTGTTGGGCAAAGAGATCAGCCACGATCTGCGTCTTTACGTCGAAGATCTTTCTGATTCAGCCAATATTCCGGCCGAAGCGGCGGGAGAACGAGTGCTGACGGTCAACGAACTGGCCAAAGAACTCAACGTTTCTGCGAAGACAATCGCGCGTTGGCGGCGACTCGGTCTGGTCAGCCGGCGGTTTATCTTTGAGGGTCGCAAACGGCTTGGTTTTTTGCAAAGCTCGGTCGACCGTTTCGTGGACCGCAATCGGCTGCGGGTATTGCGGGGGGCGCAGTTCAGTCAATTGAGCAGCGAAGAGCGAAACCGAATCATCGCCCGAGCTCGAAGCTTAGCTCAACAGGGGAAGTGCCCGGCGGCGGTCACAAAGCAGTTGGCCCAAGAAACGGGGCGCAGTGCGGAGACGGTCCGCTACACGCTGAAACGGTTCGACCAGGAGAATCCGGAGGAAGCCCTGTTCCCGGGGTATCACGGTCCGATGCGGCCGGAGATGAAATGGCGGATCTATCAGTTGCATCACCGGGGTGAGTCGATAGCCTCCTTGGCCCAGCGCTTTTACCGGACGAAGAAGGGGATCCGCCGGATTCTTGCGGAGATGCGTGCCCAGCGGATTATGGAGCTTCCCCTGACCTACATTGGCAATGGACAGTTTGAGCAGATCTGTACGGAGAAAGAAGACCGGGAGATCCTCCGCCCAATGCCACGTCACAGAGAACCGCTACGTAACAGTCGCGCCCCGGCTGGGCTGCCGGCCTATCTGGCCAGCCTATATCAGGTCCCCCTGTTGTCGCGAGAGCAGGAAGCTCATCTGTTCCGCAAGATGAACTATCTGAAGTACAAAGCAGCCAAGCTCCGTGACAAGCTGGAACTCTCCCAGCCTCGCGCCAGTCTGATGGATCAGATCGAAAAGCTCTACGATGAATCGGTGGTCGTCAAGAACCAAATTATCCGCGCGAACCTGCGGCTGGTGGTTTCGATTGCGAAACGCCGGGTGGGTTCCGGGGAGAACTTCTTTGAACTGGTCAGCGACGGCAACATGTCGTTAATCCGGGCGGTGGAACGGTTCGACTTTGCCCGAGGGAACAAGTTCAGCACCTATGCCAGTTGGGCGATCATGAAGAACTTTGCCCGCAGCATCCCTGAGGAACACCGTCACCGTGACCGCTACCGCACCAGTTATGGAGAGATGTTCAACATCACCGAGGACGTGCGGAGCAGCGAGTACGACCAGGAACATGCCCAGTCACGTCGCGAATCTCAGGTGGAACAGATTCTCGGCGAGCTGGACAAACGGGAGCAGCAGATCGTGATCCGCCGTTTCGGCCTGGATCGCAACCAGGACCCCTTGACCCTCAAAGAGGTCGGTGCCCTGTTGGGGGTGACCAAGGAACGGGTCCGTCAACTTGAAGCCCGGGCACTGAAAAAGCTTCGCCGCGCGGCTGAGGAACAGAAGATTGAGTTTCCGGCTTAGAGTGCCGGCCGAAGTCAAGCTCAAAACGGCCCTTTCCTGAGCAGATGAATCGCTTTTGCCGACGGCGTCACCGCCATCGGGCATCCGGTGTGGAACTGCGGGCCCTGTTCCGCTAGAATGCTGCCCCGCGCTGACGATAACGTTCCCTGGGACGTATCGCAGCACGTATTATCGAAGCTAAGATTTGGAATCCGCCACAAGGGCAGGGGACGCTCCAGGGACGTGGCGACCAGAGGAGGGGACGCATTGAGCGTTTTGCGCAGGGATCTTCGCGCGATCTGCGCCGAAGGAGCGGCGAGTATGATGCTGGAGACTGGAGAAACGTGCTTGCCGGCGTTTGTCCTAGCCCCCACATCGAGTCAACGGACATGTGGCTTGGCTGCTAGCACCCCTCTGATTATAGGGTCCGTGCTTGAGCTTCATGCCCCCTACCTGGTGCAGCGTGTCCGTTCCTATCGCCCACGGGGTATTCTGTACGCCATCGTCCAGGTGTGCGTTTTGTTACCGCGTTATTTGGTAGCGGCGCTCGAAGCATTTCTCACGGTGGCCGTGTTTGCCCGCCTCCCGGTCTATTGGGGGGCATGGCCGGCAGGCAGCCCTGCGTGGAACACTTGGGGAGACGTATTGGTGCCACGGCGTTTCCGGACGAGTTTTTGTTGGCAACTCAGCTGGCCGTGGCCACCACGAAGCAGAACAACCAGGGTACCCCGAAGAATCCTATAGCCCCCTCGATAAAGACTGAAGAGGCATTCACGCCCTTATCGAAGAGGTTCCCAAGCAATGTCCATCCTGCATTCGCACCACCGTCGTCGTCTGGGCATCCGCACAAAAGCGACAGGTCCACATCATCCCCAGCTGATCGCTGAGGAAGGCCCTGCAAGACTGCCATCGCCATCCATTGCAGATCAGCCGCCCCCAGAACGTGACACGGCCGGCGCTTTGATGATCGAAGAGTATCTGGCCTACTCTCAGGATGCGAGGGTCGAGGACGTCCTGAACGACTTACGGGAAAAGGCCGAACAGTATGCACATTATGACGTCCAGTATGCTTACGTTCTTGCCGACAACCGGCTGGTAGGCGTGCTGCGGTTGCGTGATCTTCTCCTCTCGCCCCGATCACTGCCGATCGTGTTGATTATGATCGCCGAGCCGATTCACGTGCATCGCGACACACGCCTGGAAGAACTTAAGCGTGTATTCGACCGCCATCCACTGTTCGGCATCCCCGTTACTGACGCAGAGCACCACATGATCGGCGTTGTGCGCCGTGCTGACGTGGAAAAGGCGTTCCAGGAAAAGACAAACCTGGCATTCTTGAGGTATATGGGGATTGTGGGGGGCGAAGAATTGCGGAATATGCCTTTCCGGTATCGCGCCCTGTGCCGCCTCTCGTGGTTGAGCATGAACGTCTTCCTGAACGTCATCGCCGCGAGTATCATCGCTTGGAATCAGGATACCCTCTCCGCCGTGATTAGTCTGGCCGTCTTCTTGCCGATCATCTCCGACATGAGCGGATGCTCCGGCAATCAAGCAGTGGCGGTCAGCATGCGGGAATTGATGCTAGGATTGGCCAAGCCGTCACACGTATTCCGCGTGTTGTCGAAGGAACTCACCGTTGGCGTGTTCAATGGGCTGGTCTTGGGGTTGATGCTCGGCTTATTGGCTTTCCTCTGGAAAGGCAGTCCAGCACTGGGACTAGTGGTCGGGTCGGCCTTAGCGTTGAACACCGTGGTAGCAGTAAGCCTCGGCGGCATCATTCCTCTGATATTACGTCGCTTGAACCAAGACCCGGCCCTGGCTTCTGGACCGATTCTGACAACGCTGACCGATATGTGCGGATTCTTCTTGATTCTCAGCTTTGCACAGCTTGCCTTGCCATGGCTGGTCGCTCGTTGACGACCAACGTGTGGCCAAACACAGGCAAGTCGGACGACCAACGCCAGGGGAATTCCCTACTAATCCCGTTCTCGTCTCTGCTCTCGTTGATTGCCGTCGCCGCGTACCGGCCGACGTGTCTCAGAGGGACGGCCCCGTCCCCACCGTCGACGGTAGGGGACGCCCATGGCGGCCCCCCACCGCGTTCGATGTCACCACGGCCAGCAGGTGCTGTTCGGCGGCGGCTGGAGTTGTCGCGTTGCCCATCACCAAAGGGTGAAGTTGCTTCCGGGCTAGGAAAGTCCAGATGTCGCTCCAAAGGCCGAAACACGCCGCGCTGTATTCCTTCAGCCTAGTCTCGCCCAGCGAAGGATTCTTGGTGGGAATGTTCACCATAATTCACTGCGTTGGCATTCGGCGGGCCCTGTATCGGGACGATCGCATCGAGTCCAATCGCGGCGTTCTCTCGGAGCACTCTCCGCTGTGCCAGTCTTTCGAGATGCTCGCGTTGCCGGGAGAAGTCTTGCACCTTCCCACGCAACTCGATCATCCGATCACGATACTGCTGATCAACGGGAACCAGTCTGGCAGAATACTCCTTGCGTTTCCCCGCTTCGTCGAACGACCGAGCAATCTCCAGCAAGTGCGCCCCCCATGGCGTCAGAGATCCTGCATATCCCGATAGGTATGAGGCGGCCGGGCATCAAGATGGCGCACTCGATAATCGTACCAGCGACGGATCTTCTCACTCCAATCACGATCGGACTTGTGATGGCGGAAGTACCAACGGTTGGAGACGTAGAACGGCTCGTAGGCCGCCGCCACTTGATACAGTGTGAACCATGGCTGGATCCGGATTTCTCGATATCGAGGATCGTAGTAATCACCAAAATCGTAGTGACTGTAGGCTGGCCGGCAGACGAGGTGCTAGGATATAACGTGAACGTCAACGGTATTGGTCTCCGTTCGTTGCCTCCATGACTATCACTAGGATTCGACTATAAAGAAAGGGATTCCGATGACATCCTTTCGTCGGCGCACGTTTCTTGGGTCGCTTCTTTCGACTTGTTCCCTTTCCAGGATACTCCGTTCCGAAGAGCTACCGGGAGCCATAAGAGACGTTCCCTGGCTTGCCGAAGTGCACGAACGGCCAAGGCAGCTTCCTGCCGACGCCCCTCGCCTCGCTCCCCTCTTGGTCGAGGCCGACGGTCGCACAATCACGACTTTGGCCGCCTGGAATCGCAAGCGGCAGGAGTTGCGCCGATGGTGGCTCGACTTATTGCACCCCTTGAAGGTTCAACGGAGCGGAGTGCCCCGGTTGGAGGTTCTTGATGAAGACCGACCCAGTCACAAGGTGGTGCGGCAATTGGTTCGCTACGAGGTCGAACCAGGACTTCCCACGGATGCCTACCTACTGAAACCGCGACAAACCGCGTCGCAGTGTCCAGGCGTCGTCGCATTGCATTCCACGACCGACGACACGATCCACCAACCGGCCGGGATTCGGGGCCAACCGGAGAAAGCCTTCGGGCTCAAGCTGGCTGAACGGGGTTTTGTGGCATTCTGCCCCTGTAATTTCCTGTGGCCTGACGGGCGGAAGATCGCCACCCGGAAGGCCGTCGAGGACTTGCGGGCAAGACATCCGGGTTGCACTGGAATGGCAAAGATGCTGTTTGATGCCATGGTGGCTTTGGACATCCTTGCCAGCCAGCCGGAGGTGGACGCCCAAAGGCTGAGCGTTGTGGGCCATTCTCTGGGGGCCAAGGAAGCATTCTATCTCGCGGCATTCGACGAACGAGTCAAAGTGGCAGTAAGCAGCGAAGGCGGGATTGGGACACGGTTTTCCAATTGGGAAGCCCCTTGGTATTTGGGTGAGACGGTGAAACAAGACATGGGCCATGAGCACCATGAGTTGTTGGCACTGGTGGCTCCCCGTGCCTTTCTGCTGGTTGGCGGCGATGCGGCCGACGGTGCGCGTAGTTGGCCATTCATTGAAGCCGTGCTTCCGGTTTACCGCCTCTATGGCGGAGAGCCCCGCGTCGGCCTTTTGAACCACCGGCAGGGGCATAGCGTGCCTCCTGAAGCCGAGCAGCGGCTTTACCAGTGGATCGAGACTTATGTCTGATCGAACGAGCGACCGCGTCTTCCTCAGGACGGGAAGCAGATGAGGGTACCTCAGCCGAATCCTGAGAGCACCTTAGTAGGAAAACCGAACTGCGAACCTGCCTTTTCCTGATGCACAAATTCGCGGCGTCAGTCCTAGAATGAGGAACCAGAAATGGTTATCTCCGCCGACACCCACGATCGGGCAACGGCGGTTTCGCTTTGGTTCTTGAATCCACCAGCTAAGGATGAAACGATGCGGATATCGCAAGAGCAGTTGAGTGATGCCTCCGGTTCTCCGAAGATTGTCGCTTGTTCTGCGGTGATGCACACCGTGTTGGAGGAGCTCTGCCGCACCGCCCAGACCGACGCCACCGTCCTCGTGACCGGCGAATCGGGAACGGGAAAGAAATTGGTGGCTGAGGCGATCCATCGCCAGAGCCGGCGGCGCAATGGTCCGTTCATGGCAGTCAATATCACCGCCGTGCCGGAGACTTTAGTAGAAAGCGAACTATTTGGCCACGTCGAAGGCGCCTTCCCGGGAGCGGCTTGCTCGCGGGTGGGCCTATTTGAGGCAGCCGACGGCGGCACCCTGTTTATTGACGAGATCGGCGATTTGAAGCTGGCGTCCCAGGCAAAGCTGCTACGGGTTCTGGAGAATCATCTTGTCACCCCGATCGGGAGCAATACCAACCACAGAGTCGACGTCCGCGTCATCGCCGCCACCAATTGCAATCTGGAAACGATGGTTGCCGAGGGGCGTTTTCGCGAGGATCTTTATTACCGTCTGAATGTGATCAGCATCGCTGTACCTCCGTTGCGTCGGCGTCGCGAAGACATTGCCCTTCTGGTCGAACACTTCATCGAGGAGATCTGCCGCGCGAACAGCAAACCTCGCTTGACCGCCGATCCGCAATTGATTCATTTTCTCGAATCCTATGACTGGCCAGGCAATGTTCGCCAATTGCGCAACTGTATCGAAAGCATGATCATCCTTTCGCAGGCCCCAACCCTGACGGTCGACGACTTGCCGGCGATGATCCGCAATAGTCAGCCGAATATGGCGTTCCAGTTCGAAATGCCCCAGGGCCTCACCCTGGCCGATGTGGTCAAGGCGGCCGTCCTGCAAACACTCGACCGTCTGGACGGCAATCGAACTCAAGCGGCTCACTCACTGGGCATCTCCGTTCGTACCCTCCAGCGTAAACTGAAGCTCTGGCAGCATGGTCCCCGCCCCCACGACGTCAAGAAACTCGAAACCCTTTCGACCAGTTAGGCCGCGTTGGGGGATGGCCGTCTCGCCTGTCGCTGTATGGCAGGTGAGGGGCATACACCATGACAAGCGGCAGGCAGGAAAGCCCCTGTTCGCGTCTGGCTGGCATCCAACCATGTTGATCTTCGAATAGTCAAAAGCGCGGCCAATTCACCCTTCCGGCGAAGAAGAAAACGGCCGTATGGGGATTCCATTCACGTCCTGCACCCTGATTCTCCAGTCAGTTTCGGCATGCAACTTGCAGAGACATTTTGGCAATTCAAATTTCCTTCCGGTAAAGCATGAAACGGGGCACTCTTTTTGGTCCCCGCGGCTTCCGGCCAATCAGTTCGGGCGCCCTGGACGAGGACGGATGGTGGACGCAAACGCTTTTCCTGTTCGTGCACACGGCCAAATCATCTGTTATGGTTTATCCGATGCCAGGGGGGGGCACAACCTCAATGCGGACCAGTTTCTGATCGCCGACTTTCGGAAACTGCTGTTCGTCAATCGTTCAAGCCCCGTTGCGAATGAGCGGAGTCGCTTCTACGGAAGTGCACATGGACAACTCCTAATGGTAGCCGATGGAGCGGGAAGTGGCCTGGCGGGCCCAATGGCCAGCAGCATCGTCGTGGACCGCATGACGGATCATCTGCTCCGCCGAACGGATCTCTCGCCCCACACTGTCGGGGTTAGTCACCGCCCCAGAATGCAAGCGGAATTCCGCTCGGCATTTCTGGCATGTCGCGAGTTGCTCAGGACTGTGGCGGCCACGAATCCGCAACTCCGCTGCATGAGCACCACACTGACGATGGCCTATATCGTCTGGCCGCAGTTGCATCTCGTCCATGTCGGTGACAGTCGCTGCTATCTCTACCGCAATGCGCGATTACGGCGGCTCACCACCGATCACACGGTGGCCGAGAGAATGGTCCAAGCCGGCGTGCTCAGTCCGGAACGCGTGCGATACTCGCCCTGGCGCAACGTTCTCTGGAAAGCCATCGGCGTGGACGGGGCCGATACCGACCCGGACGTGCAACAGATCCACCTGATGGTCGATGATTTCCTGCTGCTCTGCACGGCGGGCTTGACGCGATACGTTGAAGAGACGGAGCTCACAGAGGTTTTGGAAGCGGCTCCCAATCCGGAGGAGGTCTGTCATCGTCTCATCGCCAAGGCGAAGGAAGCGGGGGGGAGCGACAACATTACGGTGGTCGCGGCCCGGCTACGAAAGCGTCCTGTCCGTGAGCCTTCCATGTCGGTTGGAACAACACGACAAGATATGCCGGCTACATGAGAGTCCGATCACGTCCTGTTGAGCGGTCTGTGCGTCACCGCCATTCTGCATCCGTGGGAAAACGGCCTTGCCCCCTCTCGCCCATGTGCCCCCCTGCTCGATAGCCGCTTGCCCCGTCGGGGCTCATCGCGATAATCATTTGTGGCGCCTGTCCCTGAGACTTGTCAGGGGGGCTGGTACCGCATCTCGTAGCCGGACGGGTGGAGAGCTCGTATGGAGTGGTCCTGGCTGCCAGGACAGCTTGCTGGCATTGGTGTCTACCCGCACTGGACGTTTGCGACTCTGGGAGCGGTGTGCAATGTCAACACTTCTTGTTGTGGACGATGACCGTGCGGTCCTCCACTTGGTTGCCCAGGCATTCACGGATACGGAGGTCAAGGTCTTGACGGCGAGCACGGGCGCCGACTGCCTAGCGGCCCTGCGTCAGCACCATCCGGACGTGATTCTCCTGGACATCATGCTCCCTGGCACGTCGGGACTGGACGTTTTTCGACAGATTCACGAGATCGATCCGCGATTGCCCGTGGTTTTCATTACCGCCGGCGGCACGA
The DNA here is from genome assembly GCA_964558295.1 of uncultured Planctomycetaceae bacterium. Classification (GTDB taxonomy): domain Bacteria; phylum Planctomycetota; class Planctomycetia; order Pirellulales; family Thermoguttaceae; genus JBDKTH01. The sequence goes on from CAZLDQ010000021.1 coordinate 21,492, forward strand.
GCGACACGGTGATCGAGGCAATGAAACTCGGTGCCCATGATTATCTGATGAAACCACTGAATCTCGCGCGAATCCAACAACTCGTCTCGCAAGCGCTCGAAATGCGGCGTCTGATGCACGTGCAGGTCAGCATCCCTGAGGCCGAGTTGAAGGCCTACGCCCAAGCTGGTGACATGCTCATTGGCCGTAGTCCGGAGATGCAGGAGGTCTACAAGGCCGTGGGGCGTGTTGCCCCCCAAGATGTCACGGTTCTGATCCGCGGCGAAAGCGGTACGGGGAAGGAACTCGTGGCACGGGCGATCTATCATCACAGCAAACGAGCCACCAAATCGTTTCTTGCCGTGAACTGCGCGGCAATCACTGAATCGCTTCTGGAGAGCGAATTGTTCGGTTACGAGAAAGGCGCCTTTACCGGTGCCGATCAACGACGAATCGGCAAGTTTGAGCAGTGCAACGGGGGCACGATCTTCCTGGACGAGGTCGGCGACATGTCCCCCCTGGTACAGAGCAAGGTGCTGCGAGTCCTTCAGGAACAGCGGTTCGAACGGGTCGGCGGGAACGAAACCATCCACACGGACGTGCGCATTATCGCGGCCACCAACCGTGATCTTGAGGCGATGGTCAACGATGGCCGGTTCCGTTCTGATCTCTATTACCGTTTGAACGGCTTCACCATCGACCTGCCGCCGCTCAGGAAGCACACCAGCGACTTGGTGGTATTGATCGAGTATTTCCTCGCCCGCTTCAGTCGCGAACTGGGGAAAGAGCCGCATACGATTGCGCCCGAGGCAATGGCGATGCTCACGCGTTATCCATGGCCGGGCAACGTCCGGGAGCTGCAGAGCGTTCTGCGACAATCGCTCCTCCAGGCCACCGGACCGGTGATCATTCCCGATTTCCTTCCCGAGACGGTCCGGGGAGCCCCCATCGCCCCCCGCCATGCCGCACCGGAAGGGCTTCCCGTCGACGAGTTGCAGCGGTTCATTGACCGCCGTTTGGAGGCGGGCTCCAACAATCTCTATGCAGAGGCTCTCGAGTTGATGGAGAAGTATTTGTTGACGCGTGTCTTGCGTCTGACTGAAGGCAACCAGTCCAAGGCCGCCGCCCTGTTAGGAATCACGCGAGGAAGCCTGCGCAACAAAATCCGTATCTTGGGAATCTCCATCGACCAGATCGTTCGCATCGAGAACCAGCCGCCGTCACACCTCGACGTGCGATAAGAGAGGTGAAGTCCCGCGGCCTCAGGCCTTGAACAAGTCGCTGATCGAGGTCAGGGCTTCCTTCAACCGCATCATCTCGTGTTCGAGTTGGTCAACCGCATCAAGCTCTGTGGAGAGGGTGCCATTGTGTGCGAGTTGCTCAACCCGACGCGCGGCGGCTACGGCATCGCGAGCTTCGAAATTGGCAGCCAACCCCTTCAGACTGTGGGCGACACGTTCGACTTGCTGGTTATCCTTCTCCTTGACTCCCTGATGCAACTGTTCAATCAGTTCGTGGGAGTCGCGGAAAAAGAACTTGGCCAGATCCTGCAGGAGGCGATAGTTTCCTCGCAGGCGGGCCAGGGCAATGTGCGGATAGAAGACCGGCGTTCGGGACCGATCGTCATCGTTCTCAACACCATACGATTCCGCGTCCATTGCCTCCTCCCCGAGGTCCGTCACCAGCCTCGTTCCATACCGCTCCACCAGACTCATCACTTCGTCCACATCAATCGGCTTGGAGATGTAATCGTCCATGCCGGCCTCCAAGCATCGTTCGCGATCACCGTTCAAAGCATGGGCGGTCAAGGCCAGAATGGGCACATGGGCGCCGGTGTTGGCCTCAAAGGACCGGATAAGCTTGGTTGCCTGGAAGCCATCCACCTCCGGCATCTGAACGTCCATCAGGATCACATCGTACGACTCACGTTGAAACCACTCGACAGCCTCCCTTCCGTTCACCACTCCGCGAACGCTGTGCCCACGGCTGGTTAAAATTGTCCGAATCACCTCTTGATTGGCGGCCATATCTTCAGCGACGAGTATCCGCAATGCCCTGACCGGCGCCGGCGGTTCGGATTTCGCAACGCCATCGGCCATCGTCTCCCAGTGGTCACTCAAAGCGGTCAAGATCGCGTCGAGCAATCCCGATTGCAGGATCGGTTTGTCCAGATGAGTTGTCAGCGTCAATCCTCGACACCGTTCGCCGAACGCGTGCCGTTCGGATGGAGACATCGCCAGGATCATCGCTCTCCCGGCGGGCATCTGCTGGATCGTCTCGGCTAGGGCAAAGCCGTCCTCACCGTCCAGCACAGGGTCAAGAATCACTATCGGGAAGCTATCACCACGGGCGGCGGCGATGTCGAGTTCGTCGAGTGCGGCCTTGCCACAGGCCACGACGACCGGCTTCATTCCCCAACTAGTCAGCGTATCGGCAATGAGTCGTCGGGTGGCAGCGTTAGCACAAATGACGAGGACCTCCACTCCCTGAAGCCGGTTCAACGGAATCTCGCGCTCGTGGAGGCTCGGCCCCAACGTGGATTGGACCGGGAAACGAGCCGTGAAATGGAAGGTGCTCCCTTTCCCCAACTCACTTTCCATCCAGAGCCGCCCCCCCATCATCGACACCAGTTCCGATACGATGGCCAGTCCCAAGCCTGTCCCGCCGAACAGTCGGGTCGTCGACGGATCCGCCTGGATAAACGGTGCAAAGATCCGCCTCTGGTCCTCCGGGGAGATGCCAATTCCGGTGTCTGCGACCGAAAACCACAGACAGACCTCCTCTGCCATGCGTGATTCAACAGCCACACGAACTACAACCTCCCCCTTAACGGTGAACTTCACGGCATTGCCTACGAGGTTGGCCACAACCTGTCGCAGCCGCTGGGGATCTCCCACCAAACGATCTGGCACATCGTCGGCCACCTGAAGGTCCAACTCCAAGCCCTTCTGATCAGCCTGCGCGATGAACGACCGGATCGTAGCGTCCAAAGTTGTCCGCAGGTTAAAGGGGGTGCATTCCAGAACAAACCCACCGGAATCCATTTTGGAAAAGTCGAGAATGTCGTTCAACAATCGCAGCAAGACGTCCGCCGACTCTTTGGCCGTGCGCAGGTAGTGGCGAACCTTTGGGGAAATCTCCTCTTTGAGAGCAACCTCCACCATCCCGATAATCGCGTTCATTGGCGTGCGTAACTCGTGACTGATGTTGGCCACGAAATCGATGTTACGACGGCTAGGCCGCTCGTTGCAATCGCGTTCCGGGTGACAGTCCCCTAGACCGGTAGTCGGAGTGACCTGTTCTTCAGGATCAGTATGCATCACGAGTGGAATCACCTCACTTCCTGCCGATTCGGATTCCTCATGCTCCGGGAGCCTGAGGCATTTTGACTCGCTTGCCGCTTTAGATGCCCGCCGCATGCCGTGACGTTGCGCGCTCGAACTGATCCGGAAGGTCGTTGTCGCCACTGAAGGAAACGAAAGAGCCTGCCTGAACACCGACACGAGAATCAGATCGTCAAGCTGCGAAAGGGGCTGATCTTGAAATACATCCCGAGAGAAGGCTGCCTCCCCTCTCACACGAAGCAAGGAATTACCACGGACTAAGATGTTACATTGGACGACATTGCCTTCGGGCCGGTGTGCTGCGGGAGTTCCGCACGACGGACGCCAATCTCACGTGGGGCCGAGATCGCCAAACGCGCGCGTCCCCCTGCGATCTTGACCAATTTGATGCGGATGTTCTCCGCAATGATAATCTCTTCATTCACCTTCCTCGACAAGACCAACATGCTCAGCCCTCCTTGCGGCGTTTCTTGCCACGGCCCAACAGCTTACGAGGTGTCCGCTGCGGCAATACCTCATGAACTCTATGACCTGCCCTTCCCGAGTGCAATCGGATGAAACACGGAAGGCCGGTCGGGAGGGGCCGCGCAAGGGCATAAGAATTTCCCCTACCTCTTTGGATGTGGCTCCTGCGGTCGAGCAGCGTCCTTTCGGCCTAGCCACAGCTTTCTTCAGAACTCATTTTAGCACACGCCCCATGGGTGGTCTCTCCACGTTTTCTCGCCCTCAGACGCATGAATCGTAGGGGTAGGGGCTTTTGCCCCGTGAGCATACACGCCACTTGGCGTTTCGACGGACATCGCCTGCCAACCCCCTTCGAGCGACAGTCCGATGGGTTGGCCGCCGAAAGTTCTCTTCAGCAGACTCTTTATTTATCGAACGGCTGTGGTATAAATAATGCGCTGCACAGGAGGGTGGATCGCAGCAAACGCATGGATAACGGCAAATAGGAGTAGGATGACCTTGAATACACAGATCGCGCGAGTTTTGATCGTAGACGATCACCCCGTGGTTCGACGTGGCTTAGCCGAGTTGATTGGTGATGAACCCGATCTGGAGGTGTGCGGGGAAGCATCCGATGCGCCCGATGCGCTGCGCCAGGTCGAGACGAAGCATCCCGACGTGGTCGTCGTCGATATCTCACTGCAGGCGGGAAACGGAATCGAGTTGATCCAACAGATCAAGGAACGCGACGAACGGATCAAGACCATTGTCTCCTCGATGCATGACGAATCCCTGTTCGCCGAGCGAGCGCTCCGCGCAGGGGCCATGGGTTACATCAACAAGCAAGAGCCCACCGAAAGGGTGATCGACGCAATCCATGAGGTCCTCAGCGGCCAAGTGTATCTGAGTGCACGAATGGCGAATCGGCTCCTCCAGAGTGTTGTGGGGGGGGAGACTTTGGAGCAAGACCCGATCGGCTCCTTGTCCAATCGAGAGCTTGAGGTCTTCGAGTTGATCGGCCAGGGCCTCACGACCAAAAAGATCGCCGGACGGCTCCATCTCAGCCCGAAGACGATTGAGACACATCGTGAGAAAATCAAGACGAAGCTGAACCTCAACAACAGCACGGAATTGAGTCGCCGGGCCGTCCAGTGGGTCCTGGAAAATCGTTAAGGTCTGTTCCAAGATTCCTGCCGCTCCGGGGGCTTTTGAGGTAATCCCGGATCAGCAAATCAGGAGTAGCCCGATCCCCAAACGCCGATCCGCGTGTCTAATAGTCCCTTATCACGTAAAGGGCATGCGGCGAGCAAGAATGGATGTGGGAATCGGAACATGGATGATTTGCCCGTCGGCGGAAACGCCACACTCCTTGCGGATCATATCGCGTCTCCTCAACTTCGGTCTGCCTCAGCGAGCATTCTTCCCGACGAGAACCTCGGCGGACATCCACGGCCAGAGAGGTATTCCTCGCACGAGCGTATTGCCGGCAATTGGATGGCGGCCAGCGAAATCGAGCCGGGGATTGTCCAAGGCGGCCAGCCCCCCGAGGATTGCATTTGGGTGGCAACCATCGACAACCGTGCCGTGGGGACCGTCCGCATCTCGCACCATGCGTCACATGTTGCCCGGGTCAATATCTTCCGAATTCATCCCGCCTGGCAGCATACGGCAGTTCTCACCAAGCTCATCGAACAGGTACATCGCTATTGCTGGAATTACGGCTATCTCAAACTGGTGCTGGAATCACTCGCCGCTCCGGCCATCGTGCGCACGATGCTCGCACACCACGGTTTTCATCTAGTTCGTCGTCGGCGAATCCTGGAACGTGACTGGCTCGAATACTATATCGATCTCTATTTCGCGCCGCGTCAGGAGGATAGTCTTCGACCGTAAAGGGATGTGCGGCGTCTTTCGGCCGCCTCGCGTTTCTCACGTGCCGCGTCAAGGCCCTGGCACTGAACGGCCACCATCGTGATATTGTCCCTACTTCCTTGGGCTCTTGCGACATCGATGAGTAGATGACAGATTTCTTGCGAACCTCCCCCAGATTCCAGCAATGAGGCGATTTGTGTGTCGGACACATGCCTGGTGAGTCCGTCCGTACAAAGGAGTAAGGTGTCGCCCAGGGCAAGTTCGACGCGCTGCCCTTCGGGTCTGCATCGCATCCCGCTGGCACCCTCATTGTCGCGGACGCGGTTGGGCGACTCCTTGATCAACTGGCTGAGTTGGCCATTGCGCCACAGATAGCAACACCCATCGCCAACATGGACCAAGTATAGTCCAGGCCAGATGAGGTACGCCAGCGTGATCCTGATCCCAGTGTCGGCCCCAGTCGGCCAGTTCGACAATTCGGTGCAAATCGCTGCTTGACAATGCTTCAGTACCGAGACCAGATCTGCCAACAAATCGTCTTCGGCCGTCTCATCGACACAGAAGAACCATCGCATGTGGTTGAGGATATAGTGAACGACACTGTCGACAGCAGTCGAACTGGGTGGACTGCCTTTGACAGCGTCCCCTGCATGATCGACGACCAGCAGTAGTTTCCCTTGTGATCCACCAAACAGCTTGGCCTGTTCATCGCGTCCCAAGCTGGTCTGATACACTCGCAGTGATTTATTCAAGTCGGCAATGAGAAACTGGGCATCATTGACCTTACGCACACACCCCGCGTCGCTTAGGCCGTGGCAGTCAATCAGTCGGAGCATCATCTCGCAACTCCCTTTAGCTTCCCGGCCCCCTTGGTGCAAATGGGATTCCCTCCGCAAGCAAAGCAATGGGACGCTCCCTCTCTGAGAAGGGCTCTCCCCCAATACCCATCCCACCTCAGTAAGCATGAAGAAGGAGTCCATTGCCCCTCCGGTATGCCCCCTGCCTCTGGAAAATGATCACCAAACGACCATTCCGAAAGCCATCGGACCAGTTTCGCATGGCTGGCAAGCGGGAATATCGTCAGTCGTCACAGGTCCAGACAATCCGTTCCTTCTGGCATCGCGGCGTCTGCAGCAGCCGGTACGGCAGGGACACTGATCATGCCAGACACCACAACCCCTGCCACAGCGGAGCCTTTTCCCCCGCAGGGGATTGAATTGTCCGAGGGCTTCTACTACCATGCGGGTGTCGAGGCTTTGGATGCTTGGCTTCTGGAATGGCTGGAGGTTGATTCCAACGTTCTCGAGGATACGGTTCCTTTTGTACCTAGAGCAAGGAGATGACAACATGGCAGGCTCGTTTTTCCGTGTCGCACAACTTGCGTCACTCCTCCTTTGCGTAACAGCATTTGGTGTCTCCTCATCGCACGCCGAGGCTCCCCAGTTGAAGGCCGGTTTTGCGGAACGTGACATCACTCCGGACATTGGTATGGAACAGCCAGGGGGCTATGGCAAGTCGTTCCACCGGACGCTTCATGATCCATGCAAGGTTCGGGCCGTGGTGTTTGATGACGGCACCAAGCGTGTAGCTCTGGTGGGCATCGACGCCCTGATGATCATGCGGCCGTCGGTGGAGAGGGCGAGAAAGGGGATTCAGGAGCAGTGTGGTATCGCCAAAGAAGCGATTCTCATCGGGGCTTCCCACTCCCATTCTTCCGGCCCTACGGGGATGATCCTACCGGGACAGTTCGATGGCGCATCACCGTTGGTTCAGAAGCTGGCCTACGAACAGTCATCCTGCGCCGATGCGGCCTATCTTAAGCGCGTTGAAGACGCGATTGTTGACGCGGTATGCGAGGCCGATCGGGTGCGGGGCGAAGGCTTGTACGGCATCGGCAAGGGAATTCAGGACAAGGTGGCCTTTAACCGTCGCTTCCGGATGAAGAACGGTTTGTGCTACACGCACCCGGGCAAGGGCAATCCCGATATCGTCGAACCGGCCGGCCCAATTGATCCAGAGGTGGGCGTGATCGGCGTCTGGAACAAGGACGGCAAGCTGCGGGGCTGCGTGGTGAACTATGCTTGTCACGCAACCTGCAATCCCGGCGGCATTTCGGCCAACTGGATCTACTATCTCGAACAGACGATCCGTGGCGTCTTCGGGCCCGAAGTGGTCGTTGTCTTTCTCCAGGGAGCTTGCGGCGATGTCACCCAGGTCGACAACCTCGATCCGCACGTTAACCCGGCCCCGGAAGACTGGTCACGGCTTGTTGGAGCAGGCGTCGGGGCGGAGGCGGTGAAGGTTCTGTTGAGCATGCCACGGGGAACGCTCGTGCCACTAGACTACGCGGTCGGCAACTTGCACCTGAAGCGACGTGTGCCCAAGCCGGAACGGGTCCAAAAGTGCCTGGAACTCGTCCAAAAAGATCCCAAGGAGGTCGGTTCCACGGAATGGACTTTCGCCAAGGAAATCGTGCTTCTTGATGCCATCGTCGCCAAGGAACCAACGAAGGATGTAGAGATTCAGGCCATTCAGATTGGTCCGGCCGTTTTTCTGACCAATCCGGCGGAGTTCTTCTGCCAGTTGGGTTTGGATATCAAGGCCAAAAGCCAGTTTCCCTTCACCTTTCCCGTGGAACTGGCCAACGATTGCGTGGGCTATGTGCCAACCGAAGAGGCCCTGGGACCACGAGGCGGCGGCTACGAGACCCGTTTGACCGCCTACAGCAATCTGGAGCCTACGGCCGGCACGAAGATGGTCGAGAAGGCGTTGGAATTAGCAAGCAAGATGAAACCTGGTATGGTTCTGGAACGTCGCAAGGCGCCTCCAACCGTGAAGGCCTGGGAATACGGCAGCGTCCCGCCGGAACTCGACTAGCCCGGCCGCATCCTGAATGTGGTCCTGCGATGAGGGAGCTATCATGAGAGCATCCATCGTCCGTCTACTTGCCCTTTTGGCAGCCTTGACTTGGCCCTCTGGCAGCTTTGCCGACCCGGCCACGTCTCGGCCTGCCTCACAGCTTGACCTCGCCGCCCCAATCGACCGCTGGGACGAGGCAATCCCCTTGGGCAATGGGCTCCTGGGTGGTTTGCTATGGGGGGGGAGGAATCAGTTGAAGCTTTCACTCGATCGGGGCGACCTTTGGGATTTGCGAACTCCGGAACCTCTCCAACAGGACGTCTGGACGTATGCCACCATCCGAAGACTGGTCGCCGAGAAGAACCAGGCCGAGGTGAGCCAGCTCTTTGACAAGCCCTATGGAGACTTTGCTTATCCCACAAAGATCCCGGCAGGGCGTTTGGAGTTGCCCCTCGCAGACACCCACACGGCCAAATCGTTCGGTCTCGATCTCGGCAAAGCAGTGGGTCGAGTCACCCTGGACAGAGGCAACGTGGAGGCATTCTTCAGTGCGGTTGAGCCGGTCGCCATGCTCCGCATCACTGGACCAACATCCCAGTGGCGAATCGTGCCGCCGGACTCGCTCAAACGCCTCGACTACCCACCACCACAAGTTGGCGGCGATGGGGGCACGTCATGGTCAGTCCAAGAGGCCGCCCTAGGACTGAAGTATGCAGTGGTCGTCGCCGGGCAGCGTCATGGCGACGTAACCGAAATCGCCTTAACGATCGCTTCGACGCACGACAGCCCCGATCCCTTGGCCCTGGGACGCCAGCGGGTCGCCGGAGCCCTCAAGGCCGGTTACCAGGCGATGCTCCAGCCGCATCTTGAGTGGTGGGGGAAGTTCTGGGGTACGTCACGACTTCACGTGCCCGATGTAGCCGTTCAACAGCACTATGACCTGGTGCAGTACTTTTATGGTGCTGCTTCCCGGCGTGGAGCACCACCGATACCACTCCAAGGGATCTGGACCGCCGATGAAGGGACCCTTCCGCCTTGGCATGGTGACTACCATCATGACCTGAATACGCAGTTGACCTACTGGGCCTATCTCTCTGCTGGACATTTTGACGAGGGTGCAGCATTTCTCGACTTCATGTTCGATCTGCTCCCAGCCCATCGCCACTTTGCCCAAAAGTTCTACGAGGTCTCCGGCGCGGCGGTGCCTGGTGTAATGACCCTCGACGGTAAGCCGATGGGTGGCTGGAGCCAGTACTCCCTATCACCCACCAACGGAGCCTGGGTCGCGCAGGCGTTCTATCTTCACTGGCGCTATACGATGGATCGCACGTTCCTCAAGGAACGGGCCTATCCCTATTGCGCGGCGATTGCCGAATGCCTTGAGGCACTGCTACACCCGGGGCCGAACGGTAAGCTGAAGCTGCCACTGTCAACTTCCCCGGAGATTCACAACAATAGTCTCCAGGCCTGGCTGATGCCCAACTCAAACTACGATCTATCGCTCCTGCGCTGGCTGTTCGGCGCCCTGGTGGAGATGGCCCGGGAATCCAACGATGCAGCGGGAGTCCGGCATTGGCAGCAGGTGCTCGATCAACTGGAGGACTTGGCGGTTGCGAACGACACGGGCGTGCTTCGACTGTCACCCGAGGAGTCGCTCACCGAGTCGCACCGCCATTTCTCTCATCTCATGGCCATCCATCCCTTGGGAATACTGACCGTCGAGGGTTCGGACCAGGATCGCAAGGTGATCTCAGCCTCGCTTGCGAATCTCGAACAACTTGGAACGCGTTTTTGGTGTGGTTACAGTTTCTCTTGGATGGCCTGCCTCGCGGCCCGATGTGGTGAAGCCACCATGGCGGCCAAATACCTGACCATTTACCTGAAGGCGTTCGTTTCCCGCAACGGGTTCCATCTCAATGGCGATTACAAGAAGCTTGGCTATTCCAGCTTCGGTTATCGTCCCTTCACCTTGGAAGGAAACTTTGCGGCGGCACAGGCCGTCCATGAAATGCTGCTACAGAGTTGGGGAGGGGTGATCCGGGTCTTTCCTGCCGTGCCAGGGGACTGGCGTGAGGTTTCGTTTGAAGATCTGCGAGCCGAAGGAGCATTCGTCGTATCAGCCCAACGGCGAAACGGCTCAACCACACTCGTACGTATCCGGGCAGTACAGGGCGGCGTGTTGCGGTTACGAGACCCGTTCGCTGGCCGGTCCCCAGCGTGGAATCGTACGGATGTTCAGAAGAACGGCAATGAGTATCAATGCACCTTGAGGCCTGAGGAATTCCTGGAAGGCCAATGCCCTGTGGAGTGAATCGGATATTCCACGTTGGATTAGCCTTGCTGTTTCCGTTATGGCTCTGTCGTCATCATCAACTTCAGACCAACCGCCTCCTCTGTTTCATTACGCGCTATGAACTGACCTGTCAGGACGACCTTCCCACCCACTACGCCTTCAAGCTGGAACAGCGGCCGACAAGTGAGCCCTCAGGCAGGAACCGAAACAGTCTCCAAACACGGGAACAAGTGCCGCGACTAAACGGTTTCGGTGGCATGGCGTTCGCTTGACCCTGTCGGTCCATTCAGGTTACGATACAAAGACGTTTGTTTTGACAAAACGGTAACCCGCCAAAGGAGCCCTTCATGTCGACATCCGGACGCATCATCTCTCGGCGCACTTTTCTGCAAACCACCGGCACCGTTGCCGCGGCAGCAACCTGGACGGCCTCCAGCTACGCTCGTGTGATCGGAGCGAACGACCGCATCCGCATCGGTTTCATCGGCGCCGGCGGCATGGGCAGCGCTCACCTCGGGGCAACAGTAGCCCTGAAGACCAAGAACAATCTGGAGCCTCTGGCTGTGGCGGACGTCTGGAAGACTCGCGCGGAGGCCGGGGCAAAGAAGGTCAATGCTCCGCAGGCGTTCACTGATTACCGCAAGGTGTTGGACATCAAGGAGGTCGACTACGTGACGATCGCCACTCCGGAGCACTGGCATGCCCGGATGACCTTGGACGCTATGGATGCGGGCAAGGCGGTCTACTGCGAGAAGCCGATGACCCATTCAATCCCTGAAGCCCAGGCAGTGATGAAGAAGCATAAGGAAACCAAGCTTCCGCTTCAGGTCGGGGTGCAGGCGATGTCCGACGACAGCTACCGCACGGCCGCCGAAGCGGTCCGCGACGGGAAACTGGGACAGGTTGTGCAAGCCCAGATCGAATATGTGCGGCGCTACGGGGAACAGGGGCCGTGGCGTAATCCGAGCATCACCGACGACACCCCCAAACCAGACGATCTTGATTGGAACGCTTGGCTCGGCGATGCTCCGAAGATTGCTTGGAACCCGCATCACTACTACGAGTGGCGCAACTACTCGTCCTATTCAGGCGGCATCTGCACGGATTTGTTCATCCACCGGATCACGCGGATCATGAAGGCCTGCGACCTGCTGTATCCGCGACGTGTCGTCGGCATGGGCGGAATCTGGCAATGGCCCGATGGACGCGACCTACCTGATAATTTCGAGATGATCTGCGAGTATCCGCGCGGCATGACCGTCTACGTGCTTGGCACGATGAGCAATCGAGTGGGTATCGACCACCTGATTCGCGGATATCGTGCCACGCTTTACTTCACACAAACCGGTTGGACGATCAAGGACAAAGATGACAAAGTCCTCGAAGAACACAAGAAGACCGGCGGTGAAGACATTCTTTTGCACCACACCAACCTTCACAACCACTTGCGTAATGGCGAGCCGCTCAACTGCCCGGTCGAACTGGGCTTGGCCGGCGTGGTGGCGGTCAACATGGCCAACGAGTCATGGCGTAGCGGCCAGATGATGGGGTGGGATACGAAGAACGAACGAATGGTCCCGGCCAACACGCTGGAGTTCAACCCCCATCCGGAAAAGCCAGCCACAGCCTGAAGGTCTGCCACAAATTCGCGACAAACCCCGGCCGTCGGTTCCCCTGCGAATCGACGGCCGTTTTTCGTTTGGAAAACACCGGTAAGTGCCTCGCCCCGATTTGATCTGGTCCCGCGTCTCAAATCGACGGCAGGAGGCGAAGTGCTCTTAAGGGAGCACCGGCTTCCAGCCATCGCTAGGTTGGCTGGTCGATGCGCCGGAAGAAGTCTTTCGCGACTTGTCGGGGGTAGGAACAGACTCCTTGCCTAGCACCATTCCATCGACCTTCACTTCGAGCATTTCCCCCCCGACCAGATCCGTACGAATCTGAATAGTGCTCGAAATCTGTCCTGGTACATCGCCAGCGGTGAAGATAACGGGAAGCAATTGCACGGACTTGGACTCACTATTGGGATCAGGGACATGGAAAGCAAGGCGTTTGTCATCACTCGTCACGCCCAGGATTCGGAACGGTTTCTTCCCGTGGACCACGAGATTCTTCCGCGCTGTCTGACCGGTTTGAAGGATGCCAATGGACAGTGGAGATGGTTGTGCGGAAATCGTGCCAATCACCAGCCCTTCGACGGCTACTGGAACGTTCGTTGCATTGGAATTGCGGTCGTTCGTTACAAGTGTAACGGTCTCTTTGATATATCCGAGTGGAGCGTCAGCGCTCAGTTCAACCCACAGATCGTAGGCGACTCGCCCATAGGCCCGGCTTGTTTCAACCACCTTCGCCTGCAAATAGGGCTGGGGACTGAGGACATCGACAATCCGCCAGTCGTTCCGGCCGGCGTATGTGACGGAGAGTCGCTTTCGGACGCTCGTCCCCTGCGTAACGGTAGCGAACTGTGCTTCGCCCGGTTCCACGACAACATCGCTGCGAATATAGCAGTAGACGTGCAGTTGGACTTCGGCGGGAAATGGCTTGTCAAACACGACCCGAATCGTTGCCTGCTTAGCCCCTAAGAAGGTACGAGTATCGATATTCGCGATGATCTCAGCCGTCTCGTAGGTCTTCAGGGTATCCTTGGTAAACTCAGGGCGCGTACAGTTGCAGTTCGAATGGACCGCAGTGATATGAACATCTTCGAGATAGATGTTTTCCAGTTTGAAGCGGTGTTGTACCTTGGCACCGCGAGCCACGACCCCGAAATCATGGCTCGTGTGATCGAACATCGCCTTAGCCCAATCCTGAGCCGCCCCCTCCTGAGCCACAACCGTTGAAACGCCCAACAAGCAAAGCAGGATTGCCAACAAAACAACTCGCATTACGGCCTCCGTTCGTCCTGAACGGCCACAACAGCATGCCACAAAAGCCGAAAATTGGCTCCAAAATGTGAAGCTTACTCGACTTAGAGCGTTGAAGCAACCGAAATTGCCGCGAGCATCCCCGAGCAAGCCGAAGCATCCACCTAACGGGTGGGGTGATGGCTGACGGCATCCCTCTGGATATCCAGATTCTGAAATCGATATCATGAAGAACGTATTCCTCTCACAACCAACGGAAAGCTTATGTTGCGAAAAAAGAGTCACGCGGCCTACAGCCGGGCAGTTCAACTCATGCCCGGGGGGGTAAATAGTCCAGCTCGGGCATTCGGCGGTGTCGGCGGTGAGCCGATTTTCTTCGAGCGAGCCAAGGGAGCCTACCTCTACGATCTCGACGGTAACCATTACGTCGACTACATCGGTTCCTGGGGGCCCATGATCCTTGGCCATCAACACCCAGCGGTCGTAGAAGCCCTTGAGCGGGCAATCCATCGGGGGACCAGCTTTGGCGCCCCTACGGAGACCGAAAATGAGTTGGCCCAGCTTGTTATTGACGCCATCCCTTCAGTCGAGAAAGTGCGTCTGGTCAACTCGGGCACCGAAGCGACGATGAGCGCGATTCGACTTGCCCGAGGATACACAGGCCGAGAGATGATCGTCAAATTCGCCGGCAATTATCACGGTCATGTGGATAGCCTCCTAGTGGCCGCCGGCAGTGCCGCGGCAACCTTGGGTGTCCCCAGTTCCCCTGGGGTAACCTCGGGGACAGCGAAGGACACGTTGGTCCTCCGCTACAATGCTCCGGAAGAGCTGGAGTCCGCCTTCAAACAGCACGGTCAACAGATCGCCGCTGTGATCGTCGAACCGGTGGCGGGCAACATGGGCTGCGTACCTCCGACCCCCGCGTTTCGCCAGGCCTTGCGCGACCTGACTCAGCGTCATGGGGCACTCCTGATCTTCGACGAAGTGATTACCGGCTTCCGGGTAGCATACGGCGGGGCCCAGGCGGTGTTCGGCATCGAGCCGGAATTGACGACCCTGGGAAAGATCATTGGCGGTGGCCTGCCTGTCGGCGCCTACGGCGGACGCGCCGAGATTATGGACCACATCCTGCCCGCTGGGAAGATCTTCCAGGCTGGCACGCTTAGCGGCAATCCTTTAGCCACCGCGGCGGGAATCGCTACACTCCGTGTCCTCCGCGATACGAATCCCTACCCCGAATTGGAACGGCTTGCAATCAAATTAGCAACTGGATTGGAAGATGCAGCCCAACGTGCTGGAATCCCCGCGTCGATCAGCCGGTTCCACTCGATGTTGACGTTGTTCTTCAATCCGACGCCAGTAACTGACTGGGATACCGCCAGTCGGTGTGACACGCGGCGCTACGGTCGCTACTTCTGGGGCATGATTGACCGAGGCATCTACATGCCGTGCAGCCAGTTCGAGGTCTTGTTCATCTCCACAGCACATACCGACAAGGAGATCGACGCCACGATCGCAGCCGCCAACGAAGTGATGGCCAGACTGGGTTAGGCCGCTACCCTTGTTTGGGTCGCGTTGCCCACTTCTCCTCAGCCGCACTAGGACGTGAGTAGTGGGGGACAAGACTCCAAACATCACCCCGTCGGCCACGAGCATAGTCACGTGCCGCCAAAAGGCCAACAGTCGCGGCCGTAGGCCCCCAGAACTCCGAAGGAAGGAGGGTAACGTGTTTAGGCACGCGTTCAGCTAGCTTGCGCAACACGGGTCCGGTGACCAAAGTCTCAGGAGCCAACCCCGCCAGCCAAGCTTTGGCGTCGAGAAGCTGTGCAGGCGTGGCGGCAACGAACCAGCCGTCCGGCCCACGGCGAAACAGGCTAGCAACGACTTGGCCGCGCTGAGCGTCCACGGCAGTCCAAAGGCAGTGAACCTCAGCCGGTGCCCGGGCCGCAATCGCCTCCAGGGTGTCAATTCCGAGCACTTCGGCCCCCACACTGTAGGCAAAGGTCTTGGCGGTGGTCACGCCCACCCGAAGCCCGGTAAACGATCCGGGTCCAATGGTTACAGCCACCAATTCGACCTCGGCGGGCTTCCACCCCACCTTCTCCAAAAGGGTTTTCACCCCGGGAGCCAGCGACTCTGCGCTGCGTTGGTGCGAGGCTAACCTATGTTCGCAGAACAGGTTGCCATCTTCCAGGGCCGCAACGGTCCCGATGGCTTCAGTAGTCTCAAGAGCAAGAATCTTCACAGAGCACCGCTTAGAAGTGGGGAAAACTGACATCAAGCGTCTTGCAATTCGCCCCAACTGGCCGAGCAAGTCCCGAATGAATTATTGTACAATCGCGCCCGATGGATCCTCCAGAGGCTGAATCCCCTCGACTTGACCCTCGTGTTTTGCAACAATACACTGTTGTGTGATTTTGGGGGGTTACTGGCTCTTACGCAAAATCCTGGCAAGCTCTTTTGCATGCCGGGCCTATTGAAAGTCCGCAGACGTGAAACGAGCGCTGATCAGCGACATTCATAGTAATATTGAAGCCCTTCAGGCAGTCCTGGACGACATCCGTCAACAGGGCGTCGAAGAGATCTATTGCCTCGGCGACATCGTCGGCTATGGTCCCAATCCCCGCGAGTGCATCGACGAGGTCATGAAGTGTAAAGGCTGGCTGCTGGGTAACCACGATCAGGGGGCCTTGTTCGATCCAGAGGGTTTTAATACCGGAGCCGAACGCGCGATCTTCTGGACCCGGGCCCAGTTGGAAAACGGCGGAGGTCGTGCCACTGACGGGCACCGACGCTGGGACTTTCTCGGTGAACTCCCCCGAAATCATCAGGAAGGCAACTTCCTTTTTATCCACGGCTCGGCACGTAACCCGTTGAATGAGTATGTCTTTCCTGAAGACATATACAACCGGCGCAAGATGGAGAAGATCTTCGCCCTCATCGAACGCTATGCCTTCCAGGGCCACACACATGTGCCAGGTGTCTTCACCGAAGACTTCCGTTTCCTCAGTCCAGATGAGATCAACTACGAGTTTCGGCTGACGGGCGCGAAGTGCATGGTCAATGTTGGCTCGGTTGGACAGCCTCGCGATGGCGATCCCCGAGCGTGCTACGTAATCCTCGAAGACGACTTGGTTCGTTTCCGCCGCGTGGAATATCCTTTCGACACAACCATCCAGAAGATCTACGCAGTCCCTGAACTCGACAACTTCCTCGGGGACCGTCTCCGCGACGGCCGGTAAGGAGTTTCGGCAGGCGATCATCTCCACCCACCGAAGGTATATACGGGCCCCAGCAACGGTTGAGCGGCTGTTAAGCAGAGACATCTAATCAAGCCTGCCGCCAGCTTCCCCCAAAAAAGGCGAACCATCTGACGAGTTCTGCTGTGATCCAAATGGTTCTTGCCTCGTCTACCCCTGCTTATGGGGCGTGTGCCGAACTCCACAGTATAGCTAGTTGGCATTGCAACTTTTCGGCCTGCCGAGACAATAGTAAGAAAGCCTTTGCATACAATCCGGCTTCTCCTCCAAGACACCATGTGCAGAGATTCCGGTTGTGTTTCGCGATTGCAGGCGCTAGATTTGCCCCACCAATTGATACCCCCTGATGCTACGAGGAGGTTCTGAGGAACCCATCGGGGGCCCGTTTGCTAGAAGGTTTTGTGCATGCCAGCAAAAGACTCGCCCGAAACATGGGCGCGATACGCCATCTTTATTGTCGCCTCCTTTGCGATCCTCATGCTTAACATGTGGATCATGTCGTTCATGCAGCCGGAGCCAAAAGTCGGGCCCGCCGAGAAGGTCGTGGCTCGGAAAGCGGCGGAACCGGCAAATGCCCATGAGCCCAAGAAGGACAAGGCTGCCGATCCGTCGAAGGCAGAACAGATCGCCGAAGCTCCCGAGGAAGGCAAGGAGCGTGCCAAGCCCAAAGCAGCGGTGGAAGCCGAACCGGTGGCTCCAGCGGAGTGGGTCACGCTCGGCTCCGCCGATCCCAATTCTCCCTTCCGCATGCTCGTAACGCTGACCAACAAAGGTGCCGCCGTGGAGCGGGTCGAGTTGAGCAGCGACCGGTTCCGCGACCTCGAAGATGGCAGCGGCTACCTGGGCTATGTGGCCATGGAACCAACCGTGGGGGAGAACGGAGCCAAGGTCCAGGTGGTGGGCGACGGAACACCGGCAGGCATTGCGGGTTTGAAGAAAGACGATCTGATCACAGGTTTCAACGACCAGAAGATCACCGGCTTCTTGGATTTCAAGAAAGCGTTAGCTGGGAGCAAACCGAGACAGACAATCACTCTGACCGTCCAGCGTGACGGCAAGGAATTGAAGTTGCCCGTTACGCTGACACTTCATCCCTTGGAAGTGATTCAACCGGAGGGGGGCGATCCGCTGTCCTTCCTCCTCACCCTGCATCAGATCGACACACTCAATCTGGACGTCGCGCAGGAAAAGGACGCGGAAAAGGACAAGTCCCATGCGGAAGAAGCGAAAGGCGAATTCAAGCGTCGCCCCACAATTGGCCAGGAACTGGCTGGGGTGAATCTTCGCACGGGCACCTGGAAAATCGAAAGCCACTCAACAACCGAAGCGGTCTTTAGCCGGACGTTGCCCGAGTGGGGCTTGGAGCTGGTCAAAACGTATCGCCTGGCCCAAGTCCCCCAGAATGAACAAACGGACTCTACAGCCAAGGCCTATCACCTGGAGTTCGACGTGGCGATTCGCAACGTCGGCAACCAAGCACGAACGGTTGCCTACCAGTTGGACGGCCCGACGGGCCTTCCCGTTGAAGGCTATTGGTACGCCAACAAGGTAAGTCGCACCTGGAGTGCCTCGGGGCTGCGCGATGTGGTCGTTTCCCTGGAAGGTGCCACTCCCAAGGTGATCGGCGCACCGCAGATTGCCAAGGATGACCTGGGCATCCCCTGGAAGGACCCGGAGATTACGTACGTCGGTGTCGACGCGCAATACTTCTCGTCGGTCCTGATACCGCAGAACAAATCGAGGGAAACTTGGTTCGCCGAGGGACAGCCTCTGCGGGTGGGGCCAGTGGAAACGGCTTGGCCCAGTAAGACCAATACCTCATTCCGCTTGGTCAGCAAGACGCAGGATCTGAAGCCGGGTGAGCAGCTCAGCCACAGCTTCAAGATCTTCACCGGTCCCAAGAAGCCCGACCTGTTGGCCAAGTACGGCTTGGAAGACCTGGTCTACTATGGTTGGTTCTCCTGGGTGGCGGTCCCCATGCTCTGGCTCCTGCACACCTTCTATGCGGTGATCGGCAACTACGGCATCGCGATCATCCTGCTAACGGTCGTGGTCCGCTCGGTCATGTTCCCGCTAAGCCACAAACAGGCCGTCAGCGCGCAGAAGATGCAGGCACTTCAGCCGGAGATCAAGAAGCTGGCGGAGAAGTATAAGAACAATCCCGAACAGCGAATGAAGGCCCAGCAAGAGCTGTTCAAGAAACACAACTACAACCCGGCGGGGGGCTGCTTGATTTTGTTCTTCCAGTTGCCGATCTTCGTTGGGCTCTACAATTCACTGCGGGTCGACGTGGAATTACGTCAGGCCCCGCTGATTTCCGACGCCATCCGCTGGTGCTCCAATCTGGCCGCGCCCGACATGCTCTTCAACTGGACGAGCTTCATGCCGGAGTTCATCACGCAAGGGCACGGGTTCCTTGGGCTGGGGCCCTACTTCAATCTCCTTCCCTTGCTGACCGTAGTACTGTTTCTCTGGCAGCAACAGAAGATGATGCCCCCGCCGGCCGACGAACAGGCGGCGATCCAGCAGAATGTGATGAAGTTCATGATGCTCTTCATCGGGTTGATGTTCTTCAAGGTGCCCAGCGGGTTGTGTATCTACTTCATCGCGTCGAGCATCTGGAGCATTGCCGAGCGCAAGTTGCTCCCCAAACCACCCTCGGCCGCAGATTCAACAGGTAACGCTCCGCCAGCCAAAGCTTTGCCTCCTGTGAACCGCAACAGCACCAACGGCGATGGCGAGATGGGACGCAAGAGACGATCGAACAAGAAGAGTTAGAATCGTATTGTCTCGGGGGCGCACACGGCCCTTCACCACCCATGCCCACGTTCTATCGCCCTGAGGACACGATTGCCGCTATTGCCTCGCCGCCTGGTGGCAGTGCACGCGGGATCTTGCGAATCAGCGGAGACACCGTACGGGACTGTCTGGAACGGGTGTTTCGCAGGAACGCTGGAAGCCCAGGGGAATCGTACGTCGATCCCCGGGGCAATGTGCCAACGATCGCCCTCCCAACTGCAATCCCCGGTTCGCTCATTTTGAACGAGACCGCCGCATCGCTCCCCTGCGAGGTCTACTACTGGCCTACCCACCGGAGCTTCACGGGAGAACCCGTCGCCGAGATTCATACGATCGGCTCGCCGCCGCTCTTGGACGCCGTATTGCGTGAGGTCTGCTCGGCCGGGGCGCGAATGGCCGAGCCCGGCGAGTTTACCCTGCGGGCGTTTTTGGCCGGACGGCTCGACCTGACACAGGCCGAGGCGGTCTTGGGCGTCATCGATGCGGCTGATCCCCAGGAATTCCAGGTAGCCTTGGCCCAATTGGCCGGCGGCTTGGCCGGACCATTGCACGCACTGCGTGACAAGCTCTTGGATCTGCTGGCCCACCTCGAAGCAGGCTTCGACTTCGCTGACGAGGATCTGCCGTTCATTACAGCCGAGGAACTCCAGCGGCAAATCTCGGCCGCTGCAGACACGATCGCCCGACTGGCCAACCAAATGGTTTCGCGGCGGGATACAGCGGAGCGGATCCGCGTGGTCCTCCGTGGCTGGCCCAACACGGGCAAGAGTAGTCTGTTCAACGCCCTGGTGGGCCGCGAGGGGGCGATTGTCTCCGACATTCCCGGCACCACCCGGGACTATCTGACTGCCGAGTTGCATCTGGACGGGGTCAGTTGCCTGTTGATCGATACGGCTGGTGTTGAATTGAAGTGCGAGGGCGCATCCGGCGATTTGTGGGAGGCGACACAAACGGCTACCGAGGAGCAGAGCCGACAAGCCCACATCGAGATCCTTTGCCTGGACCAAACCCGGCCACTGAACCCCTGGGAGCATTCCCAACTGAGGGCAGACCGACCGCCTTCGCTTCTGGTCTTGACCAAGGCCGATGCCCCCCGCCGCACGGATCTCGTCCAACGGGCAATTGCAACGAGCAGCGTCACGGGCGATGGTCTGGATCGGTTGCAGGAGCAACTGCGGGATTTGGTGCTCGCCGCTCGGGGCACGGGCGGGGAGGTGGTCACAGGCACGGCGGTCCGCTGCCACGAGTCACTCCGCCTAGCGAGCGAAGCCCTGGAAAGGGCAGGGGAGTTGATCCGCCATGGCAGCGAGGAACTGGTAGCCGCGGAAGTTCGCGTCGCCCTAGAGGAACTCGGCAAAGTCGTCGGTGCCATCTACACGGACGATGTGTTGGACCGGATCTTCAGCCGGTTCTGCATTGGAAAGTGAGCCAGTCAAAAGAACGGTTTCTTCCGCCTGTGTGGGAGCACACAGGCAACATATGATGC
>CAZLDQ010000022.1:0-21250 GCA_964558295.1 uncultured Planctomycetaceae bacterium
CAAGTGTAGGTCGACCCTTCCGAATCGCAGGCTTCGGCCACCGGTTGCGGTTTTCTTACCCGCTCAACCAGATGGGTTTCCCAGAGCGACTTACCGTTGAGATAGACCTCGCCCGTGTGGTGCGGCCGGCCTTTGTCCGTAAACCAGTCGCCGGTGATCAGGTCTTGGTAAGGGTTGTACTTGCCGAAGAACGTGTTGGGCAGGGTCACCTTCCATACGCCATCCCCTTGGGCCGTCCAGCCACGGACCACTTCCGACCCCTTGATTACCACTTGCTCGCCGGGCGCCGCTTGGTAGACGATCCGTTTTGCCTCCGACTCGCCGCCGCGCGGCGGAGTCACCCGCTCCCGATAAACCCCTTCATGGACCGTAACCACATCGCCAGGCTGGGCGAGCTGAGCGGCCGCCGAGATGGTCCGCAACGGCCGGCTTGCCGAACCGTCGTTCTGGTTGTCTCCCTGCACCGAGACGTGATACTCCCTGGCCAAAGCAAGGCCGGGGATCGCCAGCGTCAGTAGAAGCACGATCATGTTCTTCATCAGCTCAGCCTCCGTTTCAAGCCCCTTTCCCTTCTTTCGTGGCTCCTCAGGTCTGGTAGGTCTTGCCTTCGAGTTTACTCTCCGCGACCCCCACGTAGAATATACCAGAGTTGCGTCCTCTTGGCCTCGGATCAATCGGAGGTCTCGTCCTGATTCTGGGTCTGTTCTTGCTCCCTTTGAGCAATCGCTTCTGCAGCCAGTCGAGTCCAATCGCAGGTCCAAGCCGGTTGGAGGGGGGCCTCTTGCCGAACGATCACCTCCTCGCCGCGTCGTTCATAGCCTCCTTGCCCCATCGCGGACAAATGCCGGGCCTGGGCATACGTGTGCCAGCGATAGATGAACGAAGGGGGGGCGGCCGGTGCGGCGTGCCGGCAACGGCTCTTGCGCAATCGCTGGCAAAGCCCCTGATCTTGCCCCGATTGCATCGCGGGATAGCCGCCCACCGACAAGAACAGTTCGCGGGTCAATCCCCAGCAGGCGTGAAACAGATAGCCAATCGGCTTGTATTGCAGCCGGTTCTTCTTGTCTTGCCAGATGGCGTCCGGCTTGCACCAGGGCACGCCCGTGGCCAGCACCTTGGCGATTTCCTCCAGATGCCAGGGCAGGTAGATATCGTCGTCGTCCCATAGGGCATAGGCTTCGACATCCGCAGAGACAAGGGCCGCCGTGGTGTTGCGTTTTTCGCCCAGCGTCCGGAACCGCTTGCGCGTGCTCACCAGATGCCATCCGGGCCCCGACTGCTCCTCATATTGTCCGGCGTCGTCGAGAATGATCAATTCCCGTTTCTCCAGAGGGTAGGTCTGCCGGTTAAAACACTCGATGGCCTCGGCCAGTTGCATTGGCCGATTGTAGGTCGGACAGAGACAGGCAATCTTCATCATGCGTTCCTCATGGCATCCGATGCATAAACAACAAACAACGTAACACACTGCATCGCCGGGTCGGGGCGGACGCCCCGCCGGTATCGGTCCGTCATCCGCGGCGACAAGGGGGCGGCGGTGGGCGGGCCCGCGACTCGATGCACAGCCACTCCGGCCCGTCGGCGCGAACGGCTTTCTATTGCGAGGCCATTCCGATCAGGTGACACGGCTTGGGCACCGCTCGTATCAACCGTACATTCATCGTCGCCACTCCTCCCTCGATTGTCGTCCTCGGCAATTTGGCCGCAGGCGGTTTGTGTTCAGCGTGCGGGCAAGCTTGCCTCTTCTCAGATTCGAGTGGAAGAGCCGCTTAGAATGCCCGCAACGTATCCACCATCTTCCGCATCCTCACGATATCAAGGGCGTCACGGGCATCTCAAGGGAAGGTTTTGGCCACCTCGCCATTCGCCGCTTGCCGCCACCGTGGCACAAAAAGTTGCGTTGAACCTGTCTCTTTTCCCCCGTAGCATCAACAACATCGCACTTTGGTGAATGACGACTCACGTGCTGGCTTGTGCCTGCCCAAGAAAGGGACGACCATGGAACTGAAACGTCTGAACTACGTTGACCTTGAAATCACCACGCGATGCAACATGAAGTGCAAGTACTGTTACTTGGGCTCCATGAACGGCATCCCGCGCGTCGATATGACCGACGAAGTCGTCGACGACGTCCTGACCCTCGCCGGTCGGATTATCGACGCGAAGGAGGGAAAACCGCTCACCTTTCATTTCTATGGCGGGGAACCATTCGTTGCCTTCGAACGGATGCAATCGATTGTCGAACGGGTTCGCGAACGAAAGCTCAACTGCCGGTTCGGCATTGTGACCAACGGGTGCAGCGCAACGCCCCAGCAGATCGAGTGGTGCAAGGCCAACGGCCTGACCGCGCAGCGGAGCATCGATGGCTGCGCCGAAGCGATGGCGTTCAACCGTCCGGGAATGATCGAAAAATACGAAGCCGAGACGCTCTTATGGAAGGACTACGGCCGCACGCGGCGTTGTACGGTCTCCCCGGAGACCGCCCCGTTGCTGCTCAAATCGCTGCGTTACTTCGAACAGCAAGGGTTTGTCAAAGGGGCAGCGTTCATTCCCGACGAGTATTCCGACTGGACCCCGGAGCAGTTGGCGGCCCTCCTGAAGAGCCTTGAGGAACTCGCCCAGGAGTTCGTCCACGATTTCAAAAAAGGAAAGCCCTTCTGGACCCATTATTTCCAGAAGGCGGCGGTGGGCTTGTTCGAACGCAAGACCAGCGTGGCCGGCTGCGGCGCCGGTCGTAGTCTGCTGGGGATCACCTACGACGGCTACGTCGTGCCATGCCATCGCTTCTCCCGCGAAGCCAAGGAGGGGCCGATGTGCATGGGAACCGTCAAAGAGTGGCTCACCGGCACGCAGCGTGGCTTCGGCGTGGAGTGGACCTCGCGGATGAAGGCCATCCAGGAAAAGCAGGAACTTCCCCAGTGCGTCGACTGCATCGCACGCACCTCCTGCGTCAAGGGATGTTACCACTGCAACTGGAGCAAGAACCACGACCTGTTCCAGCCCACCGAGGTCAACTGCGCCGTGAACCGTGAAGTCGCCCGCTTGACGCTGTGGATTGACCACGAATTGCGGCCGTTCGATCCGACGTGGTGGAAACGCAAGGCGGCCAACAACCAAACCGGCCTGACGAAGCCGGCCGAGCCCAAGCCGCCTCTCCTGCCGACGATTCCCTCGACAGAAGCGGTTGGAAACGCCGGTTCCATTGACGGTGCCGGGACGCTTCAAGAATCTTTGGGGGCTGGTTGATCGGGTTTCGTTGACGGACCGTGTGATTTGTGGACTCGAGCAAGAGGGTAAGCATCCATCTTGGTGGATCTCCGGGCCGGTCTGCTGCGGACTGGCACGGAAACGATACCATGCCTTGGGGTTCCTTTTCGGGGTCATCAGGGGGATTGGCACACGGTCTTCCCACAGAATACCCGGGAAACGAGGAACGGATGCCGATGGTTCCCGAAAGACGCAGAGAAGCTAGTCGCCTGGGACCACCGGAGATCGAATGTACGAACCACTCAGGCGGCGCGGCGGCGACGCGGGCGACGGAATGTGCGCCAGGCGACCCGCGCGATCTCCCCGCGGCCGTTGCGCCAGCTCAGGTCGCTGCGGATCGCTTCCTCCTGCTCCGGATGGCGATGGAAGTCAGAACGCGCCAAGGCAAACTCCTTCAAGGCCGTGAACCGGCCCTCGATCGGGTTGAGCCAGGAGGCATTCTGCACGTAAGTCGGTAGGGAGTCTCCAGCCTTACTTGACGGCAACGCTCGACAGGGAAGGTTCTTTGGGAGTCCGCGGGGCGAGGGTTGCCAGGTAGCGGCGGAGGAACTGGACGGTCTCGTCGATCGTATCGGCCTGGATCAGGACGAACTCACCCGGCTGGGCACACTTCAGGCCGGCTTCGACGGCGTTGACCGCACCGTGGATTTCTTGGATTTCGGTGGTACGGGTTCCCCGAGCCAGCCCTTCACGCATCAGCCGCATGATCTCGCCGTCCGCGCGACCGCGCACGCTGTGGTCCTCGTAGAGGATCACGCGGTCGAAGGCGTTACCCAGCAGTTCGCCGACGCGGATCAAGTCGCAGTCGCGGCGGTCGCCGGCCATCGAATAGACGGCCGTGCGGTGTTGGTGCGGGTATTGGCCCATCACGTCGACGAGCGACAGCAGCGACGAAGCGTTGTGGCCGTAGTCGATGATCACCGTAGCGCCGTTGATGTCCAGGAGGTTGAAACGTCCCGGGGCCATTTCCATGTTGGCAGCGAACGACTCGACGCGCGTGCGGATAATGTCCAACGGGATGCCCAGCGACCAGACGGCGGCCACCGCAGCGATTGTGTTTTCCACCTGGAACCGGATCTTGCCGCCATGGGTCAACGGGGCGCGATCCAGGGAAAGAAGGACTTCTTCTTGCGGCCCATCGGCCAGAATGATCGCGTTGTTGCGCACGAAGACGGCTCGCTTGCCAGCCGCGCGGTGGGCGGCCAGAACGGGGTGATTTTCGTCAATCGCGAAGAAAACGACCGAACCCGGGCAGTATTCGGCCATGGCGGCCGTGTGGGGGTCGGCCGCGTTGAGCACGGCCGCACCGGACGGCTTGACCACGTCGACGATGCAGCGTTTCACTTTGGCCAGCATTTCCAAAGTGCCGATGTCGGCCAAGCCGAGATGGTCGCCTTCACCGATGTTGGTCACCACGGCCACGTCGCAGAGGTCGAAGCCAAGGCCTTCGCGGAGGATGCCGCCGCGAGCCGTTTCAAAGACAGCCATCTCCACGGACGGATTGAGCAAAACGGCCTTCGCACTTTGCGGACCGCTGCAATCATCGCTGTCGATTCGCCGGTCGTCGATGTAGATCCCGTCGGTACAGGTCATGCCGACCTGCCTGCCGGTCCCCTTGAGGATGTGAGCGATGAAGCGGGTGGTTGTCGTCTTGCCGTTGGTACCGGTAATCGCCACGATCGGAATCCGGCCGTCGTCGCCTTGGGGGAAAAGCATATTGACGATCGCTTCGCCGACAGGACGCGGAAGTCCGGCCGAAGGCTGCAAATGCATACGCAGTCCGGGGGCCGCGTTGACTTCGACGATCACTCCGCCTTGCTCTTCGAGCGGCTTGCTGATGTCCTGGGCGACGATGTCGATTCCGGCAATGTCGAGACCGATGACGCGGGCGGCTTCGATCGCCCGTTCAGCCACCTCGGGATGCACTCGCTCGGTTACGTCGATCGCCGTTCCGCCGGTGCTGAGATTGGCGTTGCGGCGCACAAGTACGACCGTACCGCTGGACGGGACGGAGTCGGGAGTGAAGCCTTGGTCCTGGAGTACGCCCAGGGCCACGGCGTCGAGACGAATCTTACTCAGGACGGTGGCGTGATGGTCACTGCGCCGCGGATCCATGTTGACCCGGTCAATCAGTTCCGCAATCGTGTGGACCCCGTCGCCAACGACCTGGGCCGGTTCGCGCCGTGCGGCGGCCACCAACCGTCCGCCGATCACCAGCAGCCGGTAGTCGTTGCCTTGGGCACAGCGTTCGACGATCACCATCGAGCTTTCCTGGCGTGCGGCATCGTACGCGGCCATGACCTGCTGGCGAGTCGTCAGGTTCGTGGCCACCCCGCGGCCCTGGTTGCCGTCTTGGGGTTTGACGACCACGGGCACACCGATCTGCTCGGCGGCCACCCAGGCGTCTTCGGCACTGGTTACGGGCCGGCCAGCAGGAACCGGGACTCCGACCCCTTGGAGGAACATCCGGGTCAGCTCTTTGTCCTGGGCGATGGCTTCGGCAATCGCGCCGGTGCGGTCGGTTTCGGCGGCCATGATCCGCCGTTGCTTGACCCCCTGACCGAACTGGATCAGGCTTTCCGCGTTCATCCGGCGCCAAGGAATTCCCCGAGCCACGGCGGCATCCACGATCGAGCGGGTGCTCGGACCAAGACAGACTTGGTGGGCATATTCACGGAGCCGTTCAAGTTCGGCGGTGACGTCGAACGGTTCGTCGTTAATCGCCGCCATCAGCAACCGGTGGGCGGTCGCGAGGCACTCGCGGGCAACGGCCTCGTCCTTGTACTCGATGACGACCTTATAAACGCCCCGTTCTGACATCTCGCGGGCCTTGCCAAACCCGACGGGGGTCCCGGCGAGCGTTTGCAGTTCCAAGGTAACATGCTCGAGGATGTGCCCCAACCAGGTGCCGTCACGCAACCGCTGGAAGAAACCGCCGCGCTCGCCAATCGTGCAGCGATGTTCGATCAACGTCGGCAGCCAACTCATCAGCCGTTCGTTGAAGCCGGGCAAGGTATTCGACGGGTAGTCCTCAAACCGACCCAAGTCCACCCAAGCTTCCAGCACGGGGAAGTTCGCCCAAAGGTTCGGACCACGGAGCGCCAGGACTTTACGAAATTCCATAGTAATTTAATCTCTCACAGCACCGAAATGGAAATCTTGCCGAAGGCAGAGAAGGGCGAGAACTTGTGGTCGACGCGCTTGGCTGCAAATATCTGGATCGATATTATCGGCAAGTGTTGTAACTCGGATCACCTCGCCATAACGGCAAGAATAAGCATTATTGATAGCACCGGGGTATTTTAGAGACGCCGACAAGTGGACTTTTTTTGCTGATGACGTACATGGATCGCGGAAGTATCAACTGCCAGGTCGCGACACGCTGAAGGGAAGACGATGCGTCGCGAGAAGAGATAACCATTGCCGCCTTCAACAATTCCTAGGCAGCAACTCTGGTGCCGATCCGTGACCCGCAGAGCCCTTCGACCAACTGGTGCGAAAATCTAGATCAGGGCGATCACTAATGGATTTGGATGCCTCAGGCAAGGAAGAACAGAGAGTCAGGCCAATCATGGTGGTAAGCTGCGCAACGTGCGCGGCCCCTACAATCCTCATTCAAACCATCCTCTGCCGGAAAAGCAAGAGGGCTTGCAACATTCTTGACGAATTCGCGATATTCTCCCCAATTGGGACAGGGCAGCTGATCCGGCCGGGCTACTCAGAACGGCCAGAAGCCTTTCTCGTTCTACGTACCCATGCCGATAAAGTTCCCATTAGAAATAGGATAGGTTACAATACGCGAGAATTTTTGGGGGATATCCATATAACCCGAAAGAGCTGTCCGTGCGAACCTCCCTCCTGACATCTGGCGTCACGGCGAGTCAGGCGGCGGGGAGTTCTCGCTGCCATTTGGGAAAAGGACGACGAATACTACAATAGGGTGAATCCGCCCATCAGTGACCTCGCGCAATCCCGCCTCACGATGACTATTGAAGTTTGGAACCATCTCTCGCCCGAGCTCCGCGCAGAGGTCGAGACGCAACTACACACGGGGGAAACCCCCCTGGCTTGGTTCGAACCAGACCTCGATTTGCGCCAGCACTACGCCCGCGGACTGGTAGTACTCACCAACCAACGGCTCCTTGCTTGGGAGGGGCTCAATGCGGAGGAGACGGCCAAAACCGGCCCGCGTCGCATGCAATTCTGGACGCTGACCGAGGGGCTCGAGCTGCGTCTCCAGCACTTTGACGCGGCCGGGGTGTTGGAGTTGGGCGACGCGACGGGGCTTCTGGGGCGGTGGCGTTTCACGTCCGCTCAGGCGGAGGCGGCCTGCCGGCTTCGCGAGCGGCTGGATCAGTTGCGAGACGGCCCGTTCCCAGCAGGCCACCTGACGGCTTCCCCGGGCGGGCAAACCTCTCCGAGCCGTGGCGGCCCAAGGGCCCAGGCGGCGGCAGACAGCCCGAACGGTGCTCAGCCAGAAGCCAAACCGCCAACCAATGCTCTGTTGCGGTTGATCCATTTCGCCCGTCCCCGGGCAGCGGGGATCTTGTTGGGGACTGTCTTGGCCGTGTCAGCTACGGCGGCCAGCTTGGTGCCACCCTACCTGACAATGCCGTTGTTGGACAACGTGCTCGTCCCTTACCAAAGCGGCAAGGCGGTCAATTTCGGTCTGGTGCCCTGGTATCTAGGCGGCTTGGCCCTGGCATCGTTCATGGCATGGTTGCTCGGTTGGTCGCGCACTTATGTGCTCGCCTGGGTTAGTGAGCGAGTCAGTGCCGATCTGCGCAACGCGACCTATACCCATCTCCAGCGTCTATCGCTGGAGTTCTTCGGCGGCAAGCGAACGGGCGATTTGATCTCGCGCGTCAGCAACGACACCGATCGGATCTGCTTCTTCCTCCAGGTCTACTTGTTGGATCTGGCCAGCGATATCCTGATGCTGTTGATGACCGCCGGAATCCTGCTGAGCATCAATGCGAAGCTGGCGATTATCACCCTCGGGCCGCTCCCGCTCATCGCTTGGCTGGTCCACAAGGTACGAAGCCGTCTGCGGCGTGGGTTTCAGGTGGCCAGTTGCGCGTGGGCTGATATGACAAGTGTCTTGGCCGACACGATTCCCGGGATTCGTGTGGTCAAGGCGTTTGCTCAGGAGCAACGGGAAATCGACCGCTTCCGCCGGGCGAATGATCGCGTGCTGGCAGCCAACGATCGGGTGAACACGATCTGGTCGTTTTTTGGACCGATGGTCGTCCTGTTGACCGATCTGGGATTGCTCGTGATTTGGGCCTTTGGCGCGTGGCTCGTCTTCCGCCACAGTATCACCGTCGGCGTACTCACGGCGTTTGTGACCTACATCGGCCGGTTTTACACGCGGTTGGACGCAATGAGCCGCGTGGTGGCGGCGTTCCAGCGGGCGGGGGCCAGCGCGCAGCGGGTGTTCGCCATCCTCGATCAAAAGACGAACGTGCCCGAGCCGGTCAACCCGATCCACCCCGGCCGGGTACGCGGAGAGATCGAATTTCGCGACGTGGGATTCCGTTACGGGAGCCGGTCGATCGTCGAAGGAATCAACCTCGCAATCCGCCCCGGCGAGATGCTCGGCCTGGTGGGACCGAGTGGGGCCGGCAAGACGACGCTGGTCAACCTGGTCTGTCGTTTCTACGATGTCAGCCAGGGGGCCGTGCTGGTCGATGGAACTGACATCCGTTCGTTTGCCGTGGAAGAGTATCGCCGCAATATCGGGATCGTACTCCAGGAGCCGTTTTTGTTTTACGGGACGATTGCCGAGAACATCGCCTACGGCAAGCCGGAGGCGACCCGCGACGAGATTATCGCCGCAGCCCGTGCGGCTCGTGCCCACCAGTTCATCCTCCGCCTGCCCGATGGCTATGACTCGATGGTCGGCGAACGCGGCCAGACGCTTTCCGGCGGCGAGCGTCAACGGATCAGTATTGCCCGGGCGCTGTTGATCGACCCGCGGATCTTGATTCTCGACGAGGCGACCAGTTCGGTCGATACGGAGACGGAACGCGAGATCCAGTTGGCCTTGGATAACCTGATCCGCGGACGAACGACGATTGCCATCGCCCATCGCTTGAGCACATTGGCCCGGGCCGATCGGCTGGTGGTGCTCGATCGGGGGCAGATCGCCGAGATCGGCACCCACGACAAGCTGTTGGGCAACGATGGCGTGTATGCCCGGCTCTATCGAGCCCAGCAGGAACGGGGCGATGGCCAAGCCAACTCGGCCGGCCCGTCGCCGGCAGAGACGTATCAGCTCTCAATGCCTGAACGCGATATTGAGTGAAAAGCCGCCGATCGAGGCAGCAATCGATCGGGGAAAGAATCATGATGGAACAGGATGCGATTCAATCACGCGGGGATGCCATCCACGGATTTCGTCTCCATCGCGATCCCCAAGGACGGTTGGTGATGGCCACCGAAGCCGGCTGCGAATATGTGGGCATCGCTCCGATTCGCCTGTATCCCCTCTCCGACCCCGATCACTGGATCTCTCTGGTCGATGCCTCGGGGAATGAACTGCTGTGCCTGGAGGGGTTGGGGGATCTACCCCCAGAAACACAGGAGCTTTTGGAGGAAGAACTCGAACAGCGGGAATTTCTCCCGATTATCCGCTGCATCGAGCGAGTCTCGGCGCATGAAGCCCCCTCGGAGTGGCGCGTGCTGACCGACCGTGGCGAGACAACCTTCTTTGTCAACCACGAGGATGACGTACACCGACTGGGAACCCATGCGGCGGTGATTATCGATGCCCACGGCATCCGCTACTTGATCCCCGATCTGCGGCTCCTCGATTCGAGCAGCCGGCGGATTCTCGACCGGTACGTGTAAGTGGGCGGCGCAAAAAGAACCGCCCTGGTTCTTCCAGGGCGGTGGTGATGGCAAGTCTTTCAGTGAGCGGACGAGCAACGCTAGCCCAGATCCGCGGCCGGCACTGGGGCGCCGAGGGGACGACCCATTTCTTCCCCGGAAGTCGGAACACCCGTGACAAACGAAGGCGGATAAGCATACATGCCGTGCTCGGTAACGTCCAAGCCTTCGATCTCTTCCTCGGCACTGACGCGGAGGCCGACGGTGTACTTAATCGCCAGGAAGATCGCCATGCTCAGGATGAACGACCATAGAAACGCCGAGCCGACGCCGATCGCTTGCGTAATCAACAGCGAGGGGCCGCCGCCGTTCAACAGACCGCCGTTGGCGGCGAACAGTCCGACGGCCAAGGTGCCAAAGGCCCCGCAGATGCCGTGGACCGAAACCGCCCCCACCGGATCGTCGATCCGAATCCGGTCGATGAACACGCAGGCGAAGACCACGAGGATCCCGGCCAGCAAACCGGTCAGAGCGGCGTAGTGCACAGGGATCACGTCGCAGCCCGCGGTGATCGCCACGAGACCGGCCAACGTGCCGTTCAAGGCGAACGAGGGATCGGGCTTCTTGAAGAAGATCCACGAGCAGAATAGCGCGCCAAGCGCTCCGGCGGCCGCGGCCATGTTGGTGGTCACCGCGATGAAGGCGAAACTGCCGCCGCCGACGGCCGTTGTACTGCCCGGGTTGAACCCGAACCAGCCGAGCCAGAGAATAAAGACACCCAACGCCGCCAAGGGGATGTTGTGGCCGGGAATCGGATTGATCCGGTCGCCCTTGTACTTGCCGATTCGTGGACCGAGCACGATGGCGCCAGCCAAGGCCGCCCAGCCGCCGATCGAATGGACGACTGTCGAGCCGGCGAAGTCGTGGAAACCGAGCTTTTCCAACCAGCCGCCGCCGTCGAACAGGCCTCCCCAGGCCCAGGAACCAAAGATCGGGTAGAGGAACGTGGTGATGGCCGCCGTGTAGATCAAGTAACTGCCGAACTTCGTCCGTTCCGCCATGGCGCCACTGACGATCGTGGCCGAGGTGGCGCAGAAGACCGTTTGAAAGATCAGGAATGACCAATTGAACCCATTGGTCCCCGCATCGTAAAGGAAATTGGTCGTGCCAAACCAACCGGTGGCATTGGCGCCGAACATCAACCCGAAGCCAAGAATCCAGAACGTGATCGTCCCAATACAAAAGTCTAAGAGGTTCTTCATCAGGATGTTGCAGGCGTTCTTGGCCCGCGTGAATCCCGTTTCGACCATGGCAAAGCCAGCTTGCATGAAGAAGACCAGGAAGGCTGCGATGCAGGTCCACAGGGCGTTCATATCCGTAAACAGGGCCCCGTTCTTCACGGTGCCATCATCGTTCAGTTCCAATGCGGAGGCGGCCAGGACGGCGAGTTTCTCGTCGACGGTCATTTGGGCCAGCGGCTTGGAAGCCGCGGCTTCCTCGGCCGATGCGGCATGCGGCGGGAAGAGCATCGAGCCGAGTATTGCTCCGCTGAAAAATACTGCCAATAAGCCAAGATGGGTCCAGACTCTCATCGCAACCTCTCTTCAGGGTCTCAACACGGTGTTTGCCGGATACAAGTCCAACGCCGTCTTCGGCCGAGGAGCCAAGCTTCCCGGCGCATCCGCTGCTCGAGCGTTCTCGGCAGGACCAGCGGGACAGTTAGCAATCAATGTGCCAACAGTGCCTGCCTGAAGAACTGGCAAGGCTCGGAGGGGCAAGCAGCGATAGAGGTTAGGGAGAATTTGCGAGGCGAGAAATCGCAGCGACAATCGACCGGCGGTCAAGATATTGCCTGCTTGGCGTGCAGAGCAGGCCGCGCGGACGGGCAAGCGAAGGCGGCTGCCGTCTGGCCGCGTGCCGTGAGCATCGGCCTCTTCCTTAGCCAGAGCAAGGATGCCGCCCGCTCAAGGGATGATTGGTCGGAAGAACTCCCGGGCGGCCGGGGCGATGGCCCGCGAGTCCCAGACGTGCTCGCCAAAACCGATTTGGGCGAGGACATATTTTCCCAGAGCGACTTGGCCAATCGCGGCATAGCCTGTAGTGAGTTGTCCCACCCCGAACACAACCGCCACGGCCGCCTGGCCGAGAGCGAACAGGCCGGTGCTGGCTTGGCCCAGTCCCAAGAGAACCCCAAGGGCTAGTTGCCCGATGGCAATCAGACCGAAGGAGGCATGGCCGATGGCCAGGAGCCCCACGGCCAGACGTCCGACCGCAATAACCCCCTTGGCGACCACCCGACGTCCGGTTTCGGGGGATTTGCCGTATGTGTAGTGGAGGAGGGGAAAACCGAAGACTCGTTGGTGGGAGATGAATTCCTGAAACAGGCTCCCATCGGCATACATGAACCGTCGCCACGTGCCCAGTGGGGTTTCATCGAGCTTGTAGTCAACCTGTTCGAGAAGAAGGTTTCTCATGAGACGGCACTCGAATGGGTTTTGACGAACAAAATCGGGAAGGAAACGCCCCCGAATGTGTTCCCTGCTTGGGTTTTATTCGTCAGGGCACATTCCAAGTATAGGTTGCGACGGAGCCATTCTACGCCCGTCGTAGGATACTGAATAGGTGGACGCTAGGCTCAGTCCGCGCGGTCGAGGATCTGACCGACCAGACGGGGACCGGGGAAATTCGCCAACAGGTAGGTGTTACGTCCGTCCAAAATCGTGACGGTCTTCGTCACCTCGCTACCGAGAACTTCGGTGCCGTTGGCCGGACGCAGGCCGATGCGATGTTCGCCCGCGGGGAGTTCCAACCGCAAGACTTGGATTCGGTCGGGCAGGAGGCCCCAACAACGGGTATCGGCCGATTCGGTGGCCTCCCAGACGACGCCGCCGAGATCCATGAGCAGTTCAGCGGCCGGATGATCGACGTGCATCACCTCCTTAGCCCCGTAGACCACCCCTTTCTTGATCACACGGCGAGCCACGGCCCGGGCA
This sequence comes from uncultured Planctomycetaceae bacterium, assembly GCA_964558295.1. GTDB lineage: Bacteria > Planctomycetota > Planctomycetia > Pirellulales > Thermoguttaceae > JBDKTH01. Next base: position 13,092 of record CAZLDQ010000022.1, read on the forward strand.
ATGACTTGGGGATAGATGGCCTCATATTGCTCGACGGCCAATTGACCGACATCGGTGATCGTTTCCGTGCGACCGGCGGCCAAACCGTCGGTGTAGACCAGGACGTTGCGCACGCGGTTGTAGGAGAGGACCACTTTGGGTACCTTGACCGGCGCAATGGTTGGCGGCAGCGAGTGCTTGCTCGTGGCCGTAATGATGCGGTCGGCAATCAGCAACGCGGCTTGGGTGGGTACCTCCGCGACTTCTTCCTTATAGGGGCCCCGGCCGACGAGCGTAAAGACGTAAAGCACGCCGTTGCCCGGGGCGCTGTGGTGGCCATGGCTGGCCCGCTCCAGGTCCTGTTTGCCGTAGATGAAGCCGGGTTCCCAACTGACAACCGTTGCCCAATTGCGGGCCACGTCGTCGTAGTTGGCATGATGGGCTTCGCAGAGCATGCCGCGCAGATAAGCGCCCAGGGCCACGCGCTTGTAGGCTAACTTGGGATTGTTGCCCGCGTCGTCGCGGCCGTTCTGGATGATCCGCTCTTGCTTTTCCGCCACCTGCAAGGCGTAGGCCTCGGCATCACCACCGTCATGCATCAGGTTGGAGAGGGCTAAGAACGCCCGGAGAAGGATCTTCTCGTAGTCTTCGCCGGAGTAGGCGGCCGCTTTGTCGTCGGTGACCATGGTGAGGGCCGTTTCGGCCAAATCTTTCTGCTCCAGGTAGTCCAGCGAATCACGGACTTCGCGGAGAGTCTGCTCGGCCTTCCGCGGTTCGCCGGCGGCCAATTCGAGCATGGCCCGATCGAGTTTCAATACGTCGGCTTCCCCCCTCGGCCGTTCAAGGTACTTTTCGATGGCAGCCTCGGCCAAGGTGAGGTTGCCCGCATAGAAGTTCTCGCGGACTTCGCGAAGCCGGTCGGCATGGGTTGCACAGCCGGCCAGCAGGCCAAGCAACCCCATTGCCAGCAGAGAGCCAAAGGAGCGACGCATAGGATCTAGTGGAAAGGATTCCAGCCGCGGATTTTGGCGAGCGGCGAGACGTTGTAGCCTTTGCTCAACTGGGCCGATTCCTTGTCGTACTGGCCGTTCTGGACGTTGATCATTTCCAGGGTCAACTGGTAGTCGCGCTGATAGTCTTTATTGTTGCGCGTAGTCCCGGAAGTGATGGTGGCAAAGAGGAGATAGTCGAACGGCTGGCCCATCTGTTCCATCGTGGCGGCAAAGGCACGCATGTTCTGGGGGATCATCAATTGGTCAGGCCGGAGCCTCGCCTCGCGCAAGCCGGCCTCCACATAGCGACGGCTGACTGCCTGATAAACATTCCCTTCAAGGAGACGCGAGTCGATCATCTGGTAGATCTGCTCCTTGAAATCGGCGAGTTCTTCGACGCTCTTGTTTTCAACGCCGACAAAGCAGATTCGCATCGGTCCGGGGGGGCCATCGATACTCGCCTGGACCGGGCGGCTGTGACGGCTGAGGAGTTTGGCCACCGCTTCATCGACCAGCGGCTTGTAGATTTCTCCGCCGGCCGCATGGCTACCGACCATATCCTGCTCGCCCGGTTTCAGCACCTGGGCGGTCTGGCGGCTGCGGCAACCACTCTGCGTCATGAGGTTCAGCCCGACGAGGCTTGTCACCGCCGCACCAAGAAAATGCCGTCTGTCCATGGGACTCCCTTCCGCCTATTCCCTCACTAAAGAACCCAGACATTGGGCACGTCGCACCATCTGTCGCACGCGCACAGTCTTCCTTTTCGGCAGAAATTGCCACAAACTGCACCCGCGGCCTGTCTTGGGGGGAGCAAACGATAGCGAAAACATCATCGCATGTCTAGAGAAACACTCAGGGCAACAGACTGGAGAAGCAGGGCAAAATAAGCAACCTACAGCGAGTAAGCCTTGAACGCTCAAGGATTGTGGAAAAACCGCGACACCTCTGACAAAAGGCCCTTCGGTCTGCGCCGGCGGTAGGACCCATGCCTTCCCTCTGTTTGCGACACGCGTCAGAGTGGGCAACGATCCGTGCAGCACGCAGTGTCGGCAGCCCCTGGCGCCGGTAGATTTCCTTTGCTCCAAGGAGCGTTTAGGAGATTGCGCTCCGAAGGACGAAACGCTGTAAGCCACAGGCGATCTTCAGATTTCGTCGCCAGTCATCCTGGCCCACTCAAGGGCTCGGAGCGGCGGGGTCGATCTGAGTGCCTGGAGGACTCAATTCATATGCTGCGGTTGTCATGGCGTGATGTTTCTCGGACCCAGAGTCAGCTTGTGGTTCAGGGAGTCTGCTTGCTCATCGGACTTCTCCTGATCGTCGTTGGCATCGAGTGCTTGGACGCGCAGAAGATCGCGTTGCAGCACCACGAATGTGCGACTCCCAAGGTCTGCTCGATCAAGTAGGCACAACGGTGTAGGGCGGAAGCCGACGCAGACCGTGTTGCCTCCCCTGATTCATTCTCTCTCCTCATTTGTTCTCTGAAAAAGCTGACCGAGTCGGGTCAGGATCTGGTCGGCCACTGGGGGTGGCCGCGGGCAACGCGGAGAGTTACAATGAAAGGACGTTAGTCCCTCCGTTGTGCTTCAAGGCGATGTCCCGCCCGATTAAGGGCTGTTTCGTACGAGCCTGGCCCGGATTGATGGAGACACCGACTCTCTTCAGTCGCTCGATGGTGCAACGATATGCCGCTGCAGTAGTGGCTGTGTCGCTCGCGGCATTGCTTCGGTGGTTGCTCCACCCCTACTTAGGGCTCGACCGTTTTGTCCCTCCTGCGTTCTTAGTGGCGGTCTTGTTTGCCACGTGGTATGGCCTCGGGCCATCGCTGGTGGCATGGATGCTGTCGCTGGTGTTGTCGGCCTACTTCTTCTATTCCCCCCAGTACTCTTTGATGATTGAGCACCCCACCAATGTGTGGGGATTTTTCTTAAACGGGGTAGTCGGGCTGATGATTGTGCTCTCGGCGGAGCTTTGGCGACGCGTAGTCGATACTCGTAAGCTCAGAGCAATCCAACAGCGGCTGGCCGGAGAACTGGCCGAGCGCCAGCGCGCCGAGGCCGCCCGGCAGCGAACTATGGAGCGGGTGAAATTGCTGTCGGACGTAGCTTCCGAGCTTCTGGCAAGCGAACGTCCTCAGGATGTGATCCAGTCGCTGTGCGAGAGAGTTATACGGCATTTGGACTGCCAGGTGGCGGTCAACTATCTCTTCGACGCTGAACGGCAACGTCTGCACCTGAACACCTCGGTTGGGCTAGCTCCGGAGACCACCCGCAGACTGGAGTGGCTCAACCTGGGCGAGAACGGCTGTGGCTGGGTGGCCCAGCATGGCCAACGACTGATTCTGGACAACATCCCCTTGTCCTCCGATCCGCGTGTGGGCTTACTCCATGCCTTGGGGGCGAAAGCCTATGTCTGCCTTCCGTTGGTCAATCAGGGGCAAATGATCGGCACGCTTTCATTTATCTCCCAGACGAAGACCAGCTTCAGCCAGGATGAAGTGGCCTTGATGCAGGCGGTTAGCGACCATGTGGCCATTGCGTTTCAACGGATGCAGCTTCTGGAATCGGTCCGACAACGAGCCGCTGAGGCCGAGGAAGGCCGGCAAATCCTCGAGGCCCTGATGGATCACCTCCCCCTGGGGCTTGAGGTGATCGACGTCCCTCGGGGGACCGTGCGATTCGTGAGTCGCTATGGGGCCGCACAAGGCGGTCTGACACGCGCCGAAGTCGAAGGGGCGCAGGCCGAGGAGATTAACCGACGCTGGATCGTTTTGGAATCCGACGGGGCAACTCCCCCTATTTGGGAGGAGGCAATGATCGCCCGCACCCGCCAATCCGGCGAGGTGTTCACGGAAGTCGAGTTGACTCTAATCAAGAAGGATGGCCAGCGGATGCCGATTCTTCTCAGTGCGGCTCCCGTGCGAAATGCCCAGGGGCAGATCGTGCTGACCGTGGTTGGGTGGCAGGATATTACGCAACGCAAAGAGGCCGAAAACGCCCTGCGTGCCGCCCACGAACAACTCGAACAAAAAGTCGCGCACCGTACGGCTGAACTGGCCCATGCCAAGGCCGAGTTGGAATTACGAGCCGGCCAGCTTCAGGCGATGGCGATGGAACTGACCCAGTCGGAAGAACGCGAGCGTCGCCGTTTGGCCCAGGTGCTCCACGATCATCTCCAGCAACTCCTTGTTGCGGCCCGAATGAAGATGGTCCTGATGCGGCGGCGGCTCCGGGACGAGCGGCAAGGGCAAACCATCAGCGAGATCGATGAGTTGCTTGACCAGTGTATTACAGAGTCGCGTTCGCTGACCGTGGAACTTAGCCCGCCCGTGCTGTATGACGCGGGTCTGGGAGCCGCCATGGCATGGCTGGCACGGCAGACCGAAGAGAAACATGAGCTTGAAGTCCGGGTCACTGTAGCGGCCGATACAGAACCCGCGGAGTTGGGGACGAGAATCCTCTTGTTCCAGGCGGCACGAGAACTGTTGTTCAATGTGGTCAAACATGCCCAGGCAAGCCTCGCCGAGATCAAACTGACACGTACCGACGGCCAAATTCGGCTTGAAGTCGGCGACAATGGGATCGGCTTTGATGCCGAGCAACTGAACCACCATGCCGGGTCTCGCAGCGGTTTCGGGCTGCTAAGCATTCGGGAACGGTTGGAACTGATCGGCGGCCGCTTCGAAATGGACTCGGCGGTGGGGCGGGGAAGCCGGATGGTTCTCTATGCTCCCGTCGAGCCGCGGCATCCGCCGGGCGAGGCGGCAGTTGCGAAACTCCCGCGCATGGTGCGCGAAGCGGTTGCCGCAGCCCCCCAACCACCCGTGGAGGGACAGGTGATTCGTGTCCTCTTGGCCGACGATCATCCCATCCTCCGCAAGGGCTTGGCCGACGTGCTTGGCGAACAACCGGGGATCGAACTGGTCGGCGAGGCGGGCGACGGGGAAGAAGTCATTAAATTGGCCCGCGAAATCCGGCCGGACGTGGTGTTGATGGACGTGACGATGCCCAAGCTCAGTGGCATCGAGGCCACACGACAGATCGTCGCCGAGCAGCCCGGGGTTCGGGTAATCGGTCTTTCGATGCACGAGCAGAGCGACATGGCCACTGCAATGCGCAAGGCCGGAGCGGTCGCCTACCTCTCGAAGAGCCAGCCCACCGAGGCCCTGGTGGCCATGATTCTTCACCCTTCCATAACGACAGAGGATGCTTGAGCGATGACCGATGCGGTGGCTTGCGAAATCCAGCGCGTGGCGGAGATTCTGACCCGCTGTCGCAGCCTTCTGTTTATCACCGGGGCCGGCATCTCCGCCGATTCGGGGCTGCCGACGTACCGGGGAGTCGGGGGACTGTACAACGTCGAGCATCCCGAAGAAGGGTTACCCATCGAGGAGCTTCTCTCCGGAGCGATGATCCGCTCGCATCCCGAAGTAACCTGGAAGTATCTCGGTCAGATCGAGCAGGCGGCCCGGGGAGCACGGTGCAATCGAGCCCATCAGGTGATCGCCGCCATGGAAGCCCATTTCCCCCGCGTCTGGACGCTGACCCAGAATGTGGACGGCTTCCACCGCCAGGCCGGATCGACGAACGTCTTGGAGATTCATGGCAACCTCCACGACCTCTACTGTCCGGCGTGCGGCTATGGCGAGACGGTCGAAGACTACGGCAATCTTTCGATCCCCCCGCCTTGTCCCGACTGCCAAGCCTTGTTGCGGCCCGATGTAGTCCTGTTCGGCGAGTTCTTGGATGAGCACAAACTCGCCAAACTTCAGGCAGAATGTGATGCGGGCTTCGACGCCGTCTTTACGATCGGCACGACGAGCGTCTTCCCCTACATTGCCGAGCCCGTCCGCTCGGCCAAACGGCGCGGCACACCGACGATCGAGATCAATCCCGGAGTGAGTCAGGTTTCCCATCTGGTCGACGTACGTCTAAAGATGCGGGCAGCGGAGGCGATGGAGGCGGTGTGGAGGCGGTATGAGAAAATCCAGAATACAGAATCAGGAATCACGAAGGTGAAGAGACGCTAACGACTGCTTCGGCGACATTTGTCATTCGTCATTTCCCAATCTAGCAAGGACTCGTTATGGCCGTGAAACGTATTTTGATGCTCGTCGGTGACTACGTCGAAGACTACGAAGCCATGGTGCCGTTTCAGATGCTTCAGATGGTGGGGCATCAGGTCGAAGCGGTCTGCCCGGGAAAACGGCCGGGAGAAACAGTACGCACGGCAGTGCACGACTTCGAGGGGGACCAAACGTATAGCGAGAAGCCGGGACACCACTTCAGCATCACGGCCGATTTCGAGGCCGTCGATCCGGCCCAGTATGATGCCCTCGTGATTCCCGGCGGGCGGGCACCGGAGTATTTGCGACTTAACGAGCGGGTGCTGGCCCTCGTGCGCCACTTTGCGCAGGCCGGCAAGCCGATCGCTTCGATCTGCCACGGGCCGCAGATTCTCGTCACCGCCGACGTGGTCAAGGGAAAGGCGTGCATGGCCTATCCGGCAGTCAAACCCGATCTACTCGGCGCCGGAGCAAGATGGAGCGAAGTCAACGCGACGTTCAGCAACGCCGTGGCGGACGGCAACCTGGTCACTGCGGCGGCCTGGCCTGCGCATCCGGAATGGATGCGCAAGTTTCTCGAAGTGCTGGGCACAAAGATCGAGCCGTAGCGGGAAGGCTGCTTAGCCCACGAAGTCTCGGCAATTCCATCCGTAAACATCCCATCAATATCGCCCCAGAAACATCAGGGAAGCGGGGAACGTCCACTCATTCTTTCACATTCTGCTTGTTCCCTATGGCCATCAGGTGCGAGAGGGTGCGCAAGTACATCACGCCGTCGGCCACGGCAGGGGTGCTTTTGGTCGATTCGCCGAGGTCGATTTCGCCGAGACGTTTGAAGGTTCGGGAGGCAGCCAGGACGATGACTTTTCCTTCGTGGGTGATGTTGTAAAGACGGTCGGCCACGCGCACCGGCGAACTGTAGTAGGTGCCGCCGATCCGCTCACGCCAGTGGATCGTGCCGGTAGGTGCGTCCAGGCAGGTGACCACGCCGCGATCGTACCAGAGGAACAAGAGGTCCCCCTTGGTGACCACCATGGGAACGTAGGGGAGCGAGCCGGTGACTTCATAAGCGAGCTTGGCCTCGATCTGCTTGGCGGGATTGGCAGGCCGCACGACCACCAACCGCTTGCCTGAGCCGCCGGTTCCCGCACTAGCGACGATCAGCCCCGAGGCCACGACTGGTGAGCCGACGACGCGGTGCTGGAACACGCCCAGTTCCCAGATCACATGACCGGTCCTGGGGTCGAGCCCACTCAGGCCATGGGCCCAACTGCTGAGGATCAATTGGGCCGGGCCACCTTCGGGCTGGTAAAGGCAGGGGGTCGAGTACCCCGCCTTCTCTGTGCGACGTGGAGCCACCCAACGGATCTTACCCGTCGCACTGTCCAACGCCACGACACTCGATGGACCGTCCTGATCGTTGACCACGACAACCATATCGTCCACCACGATCGGCGACGCCCCAAACCCATGTTCCGCTTCGAACGCTCCCAAGTCTCGCTGCCACACCAGTTCGCCGCTGGCCTGATCCAAGGCGACGACCCAATAGTCTTTGGGCGTCGCCCAGGCACAGTAGACCCGAAGGCCGTCAAGGGCCGGTGTTGACGAAGCGTAGCAGTTTAGCTTGTGCTGCGCGTGAGGAAACGACGGAAAGCGGCGTTCCCAAAGGAGTTGGCCGTCGGCCGTCTTCCGGCAAGAGACAATCTGGGTGGCATCATCCAACGCCGAGGTGACAATAATCCGCTCGCCCCAGACAACCGGTGAGGATTGCCCTGTACCGGGCAATTCAACCTTCCAGCGGTAGTCCTTCGCGGTCCAGGTGAGCGGTATCGTGGCGGCCTCGCTGAAGCCGTCACCGTTGGGGCCGCGGAAACGAGGCCAAGGCTCAGCGACGGCTGGGAGGGAGAGAAAGAAGACAAGGAGGAAGGCAAGGCGGGTCATGGGGAGGAATTGCATATGGAGAATCAAAAATGCAAATTGCTGATGGCTGGAAACGGATGGCTCATTTGGGGATTTTACCTAGGGCGGTGGGTGGTTGTCGAGGAAGTGGGGGGAGTGGAAGTCCGGCTCGGTTGTGGGGGGTGGCTTGGGGCGAGTTCTAGGGGGTGGCGGGGTTTGGACCCGGG
>CAZLDQ010000022.1:21260-42202 GCA_964558295.1 uncultured Planctomycetaceae bacterium
CGCCCGCCCCGGCGTGAGGCGAGTTCAAGGGCGTTCCGGCTTTTGCACCCGGCAAGGGTTTGCCTTCTATACTTAATAGGAACGGAAGCCCGCTTGTCGTTGGTTTCACAGGCTTCATGGGTTTTGCGGTAGGGAACGCCCTCCGTGGCATTCCGGGCAGCGGAAATGGCGGAACGCCAGAGAGGGAGTTCCCTACAGAAATCATTCCCCGGTTTTGTTCGTCAAAATCCGTGAGGGGAGGCTGCCGTTTCCCCCACTCACCGTGCGGTACAGAAGACTGCGACGATGTTCACGTCGGGACTGTTGATTGTGGGACACGGAACCCGAGAGGCGCGGGGCGTGACGGATTTCTTGGGGCTCGTGGAATTGGTCCGCCCGCGGATGCCCGACTGGCCGGTCGAACCGGCCTTCCTGGAGCTTGCCCGGCCCAGCATTGAGGAAGGACTGGAGCAGTTAGTCAAGCAGGGGGTAGGGGAGGTGGTCGTCGTGCCGCTGTTGCTGTTTGCCGCAGGACATGTGCGGCGCGACATCCCGGCGGCCGTGGCCCAGGCGGCAGCTCGGCATTCCCACGTGCACATACGCCAAGTGAGCCCTCTTGGCTGTCATCCACGGATCGTGCAACTGTCGACCCAACGCTATCACGAAGCCTTGAACGGCCAGGGAAAGGTTCCCCCCCAAGAAAGCCTGTTGCTCCTGGTTGGACGAGGCAGTCACGATCCACGGGCTAGCAGAGAAATGCTTCGATTTACCGAGTTGCGTCGGAAGACCGCAAGGGGGGGCTGGGTCGAAACCTGCTTCACCGCGATGGAACGCCCCTTATTGGGCGACACCCTCCCCCGCATTGCCAAGCAACCGGTACGACAGGTTGTCGTCCAACCGCACCTCCTCTTTTCGGGCCATTTGACCGCGCAAATCGGCGAGGCCGTAGCCCAAGCTCGTGCAAGCTGGCCAACAATTCACTGGGTTGTAACAGAACCCTTGGGCCTTGATCCGCTCCTGGCCGAGGCTGTCGTCGCGATTGCCACGGGAGTCAGTGAACCGCCGGTTCTTGGATGGCGTAGAGCAGATTAGCAAGAGAATTGCGCGGCAATAGTGAAAGTGCGTAGTTTAGAGTGTTTCCGGCTCCCCTTCCCTCGACTTAGTTCTTCTCTGCGTTCCGGCCGGTCGCATCGGTCGCCCTTGTTGCCGCCCGGTTTTCCGGATACGATGAAAATGACGTTTCTCGATTCGTAGATTGCCGCGTCTCCGTACGTTGCGCATTCGTTAAGGATGAATGTCGTTGATGGCCTGAAACCTTGTTCCACAACCGCCCCGATTTATTGTGACGTTGGGGAATCGGGGGTGAAGCAAGTTCTCCACTTTGACACGGAGCCGCTGGGGCTTGTTTATCCCTATCCATCCCTTTGCATTTGAGGGCAAGAGATGAGTCTTTCCGTGGCGATGATGAAGCGGTTGCGTATCTCCGGGATGCTGGCGCTGCTGTTGGCGGTCAGTGTCCTTGGTCTTTCGACCTGTGCCGATCCGGGCGCGCCGAGCACGCGCGATCGTTCGATTGCGGTAACGGTGGCAACGCTTTTGCCTCGGGACCACTTGTCGCGGCATCCGCTGGACAATCTGATCTCCGAGCGCACGTTGAAGAGCTTTCTAAAAAGCCTCGACCCGATGAAGGTCTATTTCTATCAGTCGGACATCGACGCGTTCATGCAGAAGCAGGACGCTCTGGACGACATGATCAAGCGGGGAGACATCTCCTTCGGCTACACGGTCTTCCAGACCTTCCTCGAGCGGATTGACGAGAAGCTCAAGCTGGTCGACGAGTTTCTCGCCGCCCAGCACGATTTCACCATCGACGAAGAGATGGTGACCGACCACGACACGGCCCAGTATGCCAAGACCCCCGCCGAAATCCGCGAGAAATGGCGCAAGCGGATCAAGTACGACCTGCTCGTGTTGAAGGCCGAGGCAGCCAATGGGAAGAACGACAAGGCCTCCAACGGCAAGGCCGGCGAAGAAGAGGCGAAGCCGTACAACCACCAGGAAGCCGTCGAGAAACTCTCGCGGCGGTATCACAACTTTGCCAAGCGGATGCACCAAACCGACAGCGACGAGCTGCTGGAGATGTATCTGACGGCCATGACCACGGCCTACGATCCGCACACCAACTACATGTCGCCGAGCACGCTGGAGAACTTCGACATCCAGATGCGGTTGAACCTCGAAGGGATCGGCGCCGAGCTCCAGTCGGAGGACGGCTACACGATCATCAAGAAAATCGTCCCCGGCGGGGCGGCCGACAAGCAGGGCCAACTGAAGGCCGAAGACAAGATCGTCGGCGTCGGACAGGATACCGAGGGGGCTATCGAGGATGTGATGGACATGAAGCTCCAGGACGTGGTCCAGTTGATCCGCGGCAAGCGGGGGACCGTCGTCCGGCTTAAGGTGATCTCGCCGGGCAACTCGAAACCGAAGATCATCGCCATTACCCGGGAAACGATCCAACTGAAGGACAAGGAGGCCCAGGCCAAAGTGTTCGAGTTGGACCAGAAGGCCAACGGCCAACCCTACAAGATCGGCGTGATCAAGCTGCCGAGCTTCTACATGGATATGTCCGGCGCCCGGTTGGGCATGAACGACTACAAGAGCACAACACGCGACGTACGCAAAATTCTCGAACGGTTTAACGACCAGGGAGTCGACGCTCTGATCCTCGACCTCCGCTTCAACGGCGGCGGTTCGCTCCAGGAAGCGATCAACCTGACCGGTCTGTTCATCGATCAAGGCCCTGTGGTGCAAGTCAAGGACGCCGACAGCCAAGTGCAGGCCTACAACGATCCCGAGCCGGGAGCCGTCTGGAAACGCCCGATGATCGTGATGATCAACAAGTTCAGTGCCAGCGCTAGCGAGATTCTCGCCGGCGCGATCCAGGACTACAGGCGAGGGTTGATCGTCGGCGACCATGCCACGCACGGTAAAGGCACGGTGCAGACGCTCATGGAACTTGGGCAAACGTTGTTCCGTCTGCCCAACTCGCCGCAACTCGGGGCACTGAAGATCACCATGTCGCAGTTCTATCGCCCCGACGGCGACAGCACCCAGAAACGGGGCGTGCTCTCCGACATCGAGTTGCCCTCGCTGACGACCTATCTCGATGTCGGCGAAGCCGACCTCGATTATCCGGTCGAGTTCGACCGGATCGCCGCGCTGCACTACAACAAGTTCAACCTGGTCGACAAAAGCATCTGCGACCGGCTCCGCTATCTCTCCGAGCAACGCCGCCATAGCTCGAAGGATTTTGAACGCGTTCAACGCAATATCAACCGCTACCTGGAGCAAAAGGAGCGGAAATCGGTCACGCTCAACGAGAAGAAGTTCCTCGAAGAGCGGGAAGAAATCAACGCCGACAAGGAAGAGCAGAAACAGATCGAGGAGATGAACGATTCGGGCGACTCGATCAAGCGGAACTATTACCTGGATGAAGCCCTGGCGATCACGTTGGACTACGTAAAGCTGGTCATGGTCGCCCGCAGCAACTGATCTCACGTCAGGCGGCTGACACTGCCATCTGCACGATGCAACGGCCAATCGAGGCGCGTGGAAGGCCACAGCCTTCCACGCGTCGTTTTGGGGACTGTCCGATGGCCTATCCCCCTACGCCGCGTGCGGCAGCCTGTAGACCAAACAGGGGAGGATATCCGCAATGGAACCTCCTCATGTTGGTGATTAGTGCTCCCTGATTGGTTAGATCAATCCACCAACCAGGCGTGACCTTCCGACACCGATCCACCCGACAGTTGGGTGGCTCTCTTGCACACGTTGCCAACCGCAACTTATAATTTCGCTGTTGCCAGGCCAGTGGTTGGCCGGGGGGCACTGATGGACCGCCGGGGCTTCCCGGGGGACGCAACGCAGAATTGCCAAAAGAGGTCAACTCTGAACGAGGATTCTTGCCATTGCCGGTTTGATCGATTCGCACCGCCTCGCGGCGTCATGTGCTTCTGTGTCGATCGTTCCCCTTCCCTCGTGGTTTCCGCTATCTGACAGGTTACAACGGCTGTGACCGGTTTCTTCTGGTTTTTATTTGGCCTGATTGGACTGACTCTTGGCTTGCACCTCGCCGCACGGCTGTGCTATATGCCGACCGCCGCGAAGGTCTTTGGACAAACCCCTTGGCTTCCGTCCGGCTGGCGTGAGCCGCTGCAAGAGGGGGAGACGGTAGAGCTTACTACCGCCGATGGGGCGAGGCTCTGCGGAACCTATCTTGCGACGACCGCCCGTGAGCGTCTCGGCGTGGTCGCCTGTTGCCATGAGTTCAATGGCGACCGCTGGAATATGCTGCCCTATGCTGATGATCTGCGGCGCCGCGGTTTTGATATTTTCCTGTTCGACTTCCGCAACCACGGGGCCAGCGACCGCACGGCGGGCTACGAGCCGACGCCTTGGGTGACGACCTATGAAGTGGCCGATATTCACGCGGTGCTCGATTATCTCACGCAGCGCGCGGATGCCCCTCAGCAGGGGATCGGCCTGTTCGGCGTGGGGCGAGGATCGATGGCCGCCTTATGTGCGGCCGGAGACCCACGGGTCAAGGCATTGATCGTCGATGGCGTATATCCAACCGAACGGATCCAAATCCACGCGCTCCGCATGATTCTGGCCCGTTCGATGCCCTGGTCCGGCTGGCTGTTCCGGTTGCCCGAGATCGCCCTGGAACCGTTGGCCCGCTGGGTCCGACTGATTGTCGGCTGGCGGCGTCACTGCCGCTTCGTCAGCGTTCAACAGGCCGCCCGGCGGGTGCATCTGCCGGTGTTGATGATCCACGGGCAGTGCGACCCCCATGTGGCGGTCGATCTGGTCTTCGACCTGCGCGACGCGATGCCCACGCCGGCCAAACTCTGGATCGTCGCCGGAGCCAAGTACAATGGCTCACTCCGCGTAGCCCCGGAAGAATACCACCAGCGTGTATTCGCCTTCTTCCAGGAGCACCTGGCCAGCACGATGGCCTGCGACCCAGCCCATCCGCCCGTCCCCGCCCGGCACGCCGGCGCCGTCTCGCGAGCAACCCCTACGGTGCGTGAACAGATGCCGGTTGCGCAGGGGCTTTGAGAATGATGAATGTCGAATGACTGAATGACCAAGGAAGCTCGAAGGATGAAGCACGAAGAAGTCTGACTAGTCCATGCTGGCTTCGGTTTTCGTCATTCCTTCCTCATTTGGTCATTCATTCGACATTCGTCATTTCCCCTCAGAGATAATCCTTCCACCCGCGTGCCTCAAGCTCCTGGATCACCTTGCGGATCGACTCTTCCTGGCTCTTGTCGGCCACGAGGGTTGCCGTTGGGGTGGCGATCACCAGGAGGTCTTTGACGCCCATCAGAACGACCAGGTGCTTGGGATCCTGGACGCGAACGATACTCCCGGAGGAATCGAGGGCCAGGTGCTTAACGGCATCAAGCAAGTTGCCTTGATCGTCCAGCGGACGCAGACGTTCCAGCGACCGCCAACTGCCGACGTCGTCCCAGGAAAACGGCGCTTCGATCATCACCACGTCGGGCGAATGCTCCATCACGGCATAGTCGATCGAGATCCCTTCGATCGCGGAAAACTCGCGGCCAAGCACCTCCTCGAACCGGTCGGAATCGGCCGCCTCAGCGATTCGTTGGAGGTGGACGTACATCTCGGGCTGGTAGCGGGCCAAGGCATCGAGGATCGTCTGGGCCTTCCAGAGAAAAATTCCCGAGTTCCAGCTATAGGTGCCGGCGGCCAAGTATTGCTCGGCCACCTCTCGCTGGGGCTTTTCGTGGAACGCTTTGACCCGATAGGCGGTCGGTGGCTTGGCCAGCGAGGTTGCCACACGGATGTCGAGCGGTTCCTGACGTTCGATATAGCCGAACGACTCGGCCGGATAGGTCGGCCGGACGCCAAAGGTCACCAACCGCTCTGGCCGCTCGTGGACCAGGACCGCGGCGAAGCGGAGGGCGTCTTGAAACGCCTCGGCCGGCTCAATCACGTGGTCGGCCGGCATCACGGCCATGATCGCCTCAGGATCGTCGCGTATGATCTTCAACGCCGCCAGGCCAATGCAGGGGGCCGTGTTTCGCGGACACGGTTCACAGAGGATCGACTGGCGAGGCAACTGGGAAAGTTGCGCGTGAATCTTCTCCGCCAACGCCGCCGTCGTGGCGATCACCACCTGGTCCGGACCGACAAGACTGCCGAGCCGATCGACGGTCGCCTGGATCATCGTCCGTCGGCCCTGAATGTTGAGCAACTGCTTTGGCCATTGCTTGCGGCTCTCCGGCCAGAGTCGTGTTCCGGAACCGCCGGCCATGATGACTGCATGAAGCATGGATAGGGGCTAGGGTAAAGGGATTAGGGATTGGGGATTGGGGACTAGGGATTTGAGATCTGGGATTAGTTGTGCAGAACCCGTGATCCGAGCGGGACAGACTAAACCTGTAGCAATTGCCCTCCGTGGCGTTCCAGACACCACGGCAAACCCGGGCATCTTGGCCCTCGCTCCAAACACCACAGTCGAAACGCCACAAAGGGCATTCCCTACAAAGTGAATCGCGGTTCTCCCTGAATCACGCAAGCTCATTTGGTCTCGTATTTCTGGAATGTCGGTGCAAGATAGGTCGGTTCGCTGATCGACGTGTTGGGGTGGATTTTTTCGGCGACCTCTTCGGCGTCGAGGGCAAACAACGGACTGATTTCCACCGCGACGTTCGGGGCAACCTGCGCACCGGCCTGCTGGAGCCAGCGGGTGTAGAGGGCGACCATCTGTTGGCGAACCCAGTCGGGGGTGTCTCGCGCCTCGCCGGGCGCGTTTTTCAAAGGAGCAAAATGCTCGTTCGGATCAACCTCGACCACCACGGCGTTTTCCGCCCAAGGCATCAAGTCGAAAATGAACCGTTCAAACTTGATCGCGTTCGGCTTCTGGGGTTCCACCCGGACACCGGCCGCGTCGACAAAGGGGACTTTCTTGCGCGCGATGTGGAACGGCAACACCTCGGCCTTGTCGGCCACGCGGGCGAGGAACTCAAGGCTCAAGGCATGGACGGCGATGCTTCCAGCCCAAATCTCCAGCGAGCCGTCGGGCTTGCGACGCTCGGCCACGTCGTTGGGCAGATCGCTGTACTCAATCACATGCAACCGACCGTCGACGCGCACAACATTCCCCACCCGGTCCAGCGGCGACTCCTTGGCCACAACTTGCGTCGTCATCTCAGAACCGGACAAGAGATGGTAGCCGAGAAACTCGGGGTCGGCAATTCGGACCAGGGGGTTGTCGACCTGGAAGTAGAACAACTGCTTGACGCCCTGATCCTGCAACGCCTGGAGCAACCCGCTTCCGGTGAACGCTGCCAACATGCCGCCGTGGCCGTCGGGGCTCAGAGCGATGTGGAAAGGCTGGTCCAACAGGACCTTGCCGGTCTGGGCATCCACGGCCGGCATCGTCCCCTGGCAGAAAATCTTCAAGTCGTCGGCCGGGAGCCCAAAACGGTTGTGCTCGGCAAAATACGCAACGGTCGGATCGTGCGTGGCCGGACTGGTCATCACGCATAGCGGAATCCGCCGGGCATACCGCACCGAAGCGGCAATAATCTTCTCAACGTGGATCTGGAAGAGCGACTTTTGGGAGATTGGACCAATCGGGAAGACCCCCTTAGGAGCGTCAAAGCCGAGCCGCGTCCCCTGACCGCCGGCCACCAACATCACGGCGACCTCGCCCGCGCGGAGCGCCTCTTCCCCACGCTCGATCGCTTCCCGGGGGGAGACTTGGCCATCCCCGCTCCCCATCCGAAACGCTGGCGGTTCCTGGGCTCGGTCGGCCAGGGCCTTGATCTCGTCCTTCTTGTCGGGCTGCCGGAACAGCTGGTCAACCAGGGCAAAGTCGATTGCTGCGATCTCTTTGGCCAGCCGATTGCGCTGCCCCTCGTCGAGTTGCTCCCAGAAGGCCAGCAGATGTTCTTGTCCGAAAGGGGTAACCGCAGCCAGAAGGTCGTGTTTCATGGCAAACCTGATGCAAGCTAAGACGAAATCCCAAACACTGGAGTGCAAAATACGAAACAAATCTTAGGAAGGAATGCTCAAAAGCAAAATATGCCCCTACAGGTTGGTGGGAAATGCGGGCTAGAAAGAGCAGGGGCTGTTCAAAGGAATCCTCAAGCCATCATACGCGAGCTGAACCCCTGGAGGGAGCACTGCATTGGTCGCCTCGTGCTCCAAATGGTGGGACACGTGGGTCAAAAGCGTTCGCTTGGGGGCCAGCGTGCGAATGATCGCCAAGGCTTCGTCCACACTAAGATGCGTGGAATGGGGCTCATGGCGCAGGCAGTCGAGGATTAACAGGTCCAGGCCTTGGAGCCGTTGGATACTCTCCTGGGGGATGATTTTCGTATCGGTGCAATAGGCGATGTTGCCGAATCGGAAGCCAAGCACCTGATACTTGCCATGGAGGAGCCGCAGAGGGGTAATTGGGGCCCCAAGGACGGAAAACGGCTCCAACCCAATCGCACGAAACACTAGTTGAGGCACTCCTCCGGCGGGGTACGACCGCACCTCAGGATCAAAGGCATAGCCAAACGAGCGACGGATCGTCTTTTCTACGCCCGGCTCACAGTAGACAGGCATCTCGTGCCCCAAATACATGGGGAAAATCCGCACATCATCGAGTCCGAACAGATGGTCGGCATGTCCGTGTGTGTATAATAGGGCGTGGATTAAACCGATCCGTTCGCGGATAAGCTGAACCCTTAGTTCAGGGGGAGTGTCGATCAGGAGATTCCCCTCCGGCAGCCCCAAGGCGATCGCCGATCGGGTTCGCTGATTTTTCGGATTGGGGCTAATGCAGGTCGGGCATCCGCAGCCAATCGTGGGGACCCCATGCGAGGTGCCGGTCCCCAAAAACACCAGTTGTCCGGTGATACTCTCCGTAACGGCAGCTTTAAGCACGGCAACCCTCATTGGTTACGGCAACGAGACCATATCGAACGACGACCAGGGTGGCCATCGGCGAATCATTGTCGTCCGGCTCCGGGGGTTTGAGCAAGAGGTTCTGGTCCTGGGGATCACCATCCTTTTGGGTGGATTTTCACGAACAACCCTTATTGACCGGACGTACCAGAAGATGTAAATTGTGCTGCCGGAATATGTTGCGCCTTTTATAAGAGTCCCTATGGAAATCCTCGAACGCCTGTTTGAAATCGTAACCGATGCCTTCTCCGGTCTTGCCCGGGGAATGGAACGTGGTTTGACCTCGCTGTTTGGTTCCTCCAACGCTCGGTATCTTCGCAAGCTCCAACCGGTCATCGACGCGATCAATGCGCGCGAACCGAAGTACCAGGAGATGACCGACGCGGAACTCCGCGAACAGACCGATAAATTCCGCCAGCGTTTGGCCGCAGGCGAGACATTAGACGACTTGTTGATCGAAGCCTTCGCCGTCTGCCGTGAAGCGGGCCGCCGGGTATTGGGGATGCGCCACTTCGACGTCCAGTTGATGGGCGGCATCGTGCTCCATCGCGGCAATATCGCCGAGATGGTTACCGGGGAAGGAAAGACCCTCGTGGCCACGCTCCCCGCCTACCTCAATGCGCTGGAGGGCAAGGGCGTCCACGTCGTCACGGTCAACGACTATCTGGCCCGGCGCGACATGGAGTGGATGGGTCCGCTCTATATGTCGTTGGGGCTGACCGTCGGTGCTATCCAAGCCAATATGCCGACCAGCGAGCGGCAGAAGGCCTACGACTGCGACATTACCTACGGCACGAACAATGAGTTCGGCTTCGACTATCTGCGCGACAACATGCGTCCTGCCGCCAAAGGGGACGACAGATATCCCAAGGAATACCAGCAGGTTCAAAGGCGTCTGCACTACGCAATCATCGACGAGGTGGACAACATCTTGATCGACGAGGCACGAACGCCGCTGATCATCTCCGGACCAGCCCACGACGACGTGAGCCGTTATCGTCGCGCCGATCAGATCGCCCGGATGCTCAAGCGCGACGTACACTTCGAGGTCAACGAGAAGGAGCACACCACGCACCTGACCGATGAAGGGGTGCGCCGCGCGGAAGAACTGGCCGGGGTGGAAAGCTTCTATACGGCCGGCAACATGGAATGGCCCCACCTGATCGACAACGCCTTAAAGGCCCACCATCTCTACAAACGGGACGTGAATTACGTCGTGCAAGGGGATGAAGTGGTCATCGTCGACGAGTTCACCGGCCGTTTGATGCCCGGACGCAATTGGAGCGACGGGTTGCACCAAGCCGTGGAAGCCAAAGAAGGCGTGCGCGTCAAAGAAGAAAACCAGACCCTGGCGACGATCACCATCCAAAACTTCTTCAAGCTCTACGACAAAATCGGCGGCATGACCGGAACGGCCATGACCGAAGCCAACGAGTTCTGGAAGATCTATCAACTCGACGTGATCGCAATTCCCACCAACCGGGGCCTCCAGCGCATCAATTATCCCGATGTGATTTACCGCACCGAACGGGAGAAATACAACGCGATTGTCGAGGAGATCGAGCGGATTCACAAGTGGGATATCCTCCTGTTGGACAACAAGCAGGAGCTCTGGGGACAGATCGTTCGCGAGACGGACGAGGCCGTCGAGTTTCTCCCCAAGGGAAGCCGGCAGAAAGAGACCATTCCCCGAAGCAAAATCAAGGACATCTCTCATCGCGGCCGGCCGATCCTGGTCGGCACCGTCTCGATCGAGAAGAGCGAATTGCTCTCCAGTATGCTCGACAAGAAGGGAATCAAGCATCAGGTGCTCAATGCCAAGCACCACCAGCGTGAAGCCGAAATCGTGGCCCAGGCCGGACGCAAGAACGCGGTGACGATTGCCACGAACATGGCCGGCCGTGGAACGGACATCATCCTCGGCGGCAATCCCGACGCCATGGCGTGGGCAATCCTGCAGACCAAGTATCCAACCCGACTCGACGTCCCGCAGGAGGAGTGGACGGCGCTCGTCAATCAGATCGAACAGCGCGAGCAGACGAAGGTCGAAGGGCGCGAGGTGGCCCGGATGGGCGGTTTGCACATCATCGGCACCGAACGCCACGAAGCCCGACGCATCGACCTCCAGCTTCGTGGACGATGCGGCCGTCAGGGCGACCCGGGCACCAGCCGCTTTTATCTCTCGCTGGAAGACGATCTGATGCGGATCTTTGCCGGCGAGTGGGTCAAGAACGTCCTCACCCGCTTGGGAATGGAAGACGGCCAGGCCATTGAAAGCCGGATGGTCTCCCGGCGGATCGAAGGAGCCCAGAAAAAGGTCGAGGAACGACACTTCGAAGCCCGCAAAAGCTTGCTCGAATACGACGAAGTGATGGACGAGCAGCGCAAGCGTGTCTACAGCTACCGCCAGGCGATCCTCGAAGGAACCGACTGCCGGCAGTTGATCCTCGACATGATCCGCCAACAGGTCGAACATTATCTCAGCCAGTTCCTGGCGAAGGACTATGGCGAGTCGTCGTTTGCCGAATGGGCCGGCAAGCAACTCGGCGTGGAACTCGACGCCCGCGACTTCCGCAGCGTTGATTTCCAGGTGGCCGACGGCTACGCCAAGGATCTCGCCGAACGGATGGCCGAAGGCCAAGTCCTCGACGCAATTGAAGAGAACCTCCCCGAAGACGTCGAAGAAACCGAGTGGAACTGGGAAGCACTGGCCAAGTGGGCCAATTCCCGTTGGCATTTGAGTCTCCGCGACCGTGACCTGAAGAAGGTCGGACGCAACGAAGTCAGCGAACTGCTTCTGGAAAAGGCCCGCGAGGCGATTCACAAAATCGACCTGAGCGCCGGCGCCAAGTTTCTCGAACCCGACTTCGGGCTGCAAACCGTTTGCAGTTGGGTCAAGTATAAGTTCGGCCTCCAACTGGACCTTGAAGAGATTCGCACGCTCGATCCGGCCGCAATGATCAACCTCGTCTACTCACGCGCCGAAAAGGCCTATCACGAGAAGGAAGTCGAGTTCCCGGTGATGGCCGGGCTCTATCACTTCACGACCCGCGATGCCAACGGCCATAAACGCTATGACCGCGAAAGACTGGCCGACTGGGCCAAGCAACGGTTCGGCGTCGAGCTTTCCCTGGAAGACCTGAAGAACAAACAGCGGCACGAGATCCGGGCACTGTTGGTCGAGCAGAGTCACCGCGCCGCAGCCCAGGCCCAGCAAGTCCTCGAAGACGGCCGTAAACGCCTGGAACAGCTCTTCGACAGCCAAGCCGACGTCGATCCGTCCCAGCGGCCTGTGCATAGCAACGGCCATTTGCAGGCCCTCAGCGACTGGCTCAAAACCGAACTGAACTACGAGCTTTCCCCCGATGAAATGCTCGCCCTCCAACGCAACGAGTTGGAACAGCGACTCACCGCGGCAGTTGACGATCGCTTCCGCCCCGAAATGCGGAAGATGGAACGGGCCTTGGTCCTCCAACTGCTCGATACGGCCTGGAAAGACCACCTGCTGGTGATGGACCATCTCCGCAGCAGCATCGGCCTGCGGGGCTACGCCCAGGTCGATCCGAAGGTCGAGTACAAACGCGAAGGCATGCGGACCTTCGACAACATGTGGAAGTCGGTCGGAGAACGCGTCACCGATCTCGTCTTCCGGATGGAGCAACTCGACGAAGGATTCGTAGGGTCCACCTGGACCGAGACGGCCGCCGTCCATGAACAGGCCGCCTCGGCCAGCGAGATCGCCGAGCAGCAGCAGGCGGCGATCGACGGCAGCCAAACCCAGTCGGACAAGAAGCCGGAACCGATCCGCAACCGCGAGCCGCGTATCGGACGCAACGATCCCTGCCCTTGCGGCAGCGGAAAGAAGTATAAACAGTGCCACGGCAGGAACAAATGACGGCGGCAGATGATGCGAATGCCGGGAACCGAGAACGCGATCCTCTCCAAAGATACTGCACGTTGATCATCCGGATGGAGCGTCGAAAGCATGGAGATTGGCTCGCACCGGTTTTGACGCCGCGAAAGCGTGGGAATTGGAACACGCATTGCGATGCCAGCATTCGTGCTGGATACGCAGCCGGGAAAGAAATCTCCGTTCGGCGAAAAGGATGAGATTGCCGGTTGGCTCGGCGGCCCAAGAGGACGTGTCTGGATAGCCTCGGTCTGGATGGTTCGTGATGGCGAAGGGACGCCACGGTTGACTACGAGAGTTGCTCAAGAGCCGGGCGAAATGTGATTGGGAAAGGATGCCCAAATGCCTTATCTGTTGAATGTCGTTTATCTGCTGCTGATCCTTGCCGTGTCGCCATGGCTCGTCTACCAGGCGATTCGCAAGGGAAAGTATCGCGAAGGCTTTGCGGCAAAGTTCCTCGGCCGGGTACCGCGGCGCACGTCAGAAAAAACGTGCCTTTGGCTGCATGCCGTGAGCGTCGGCGAGGTAAACCTGCTAGCAACGCTGCTCAAAGAGATTGCCACCCGACGGCCTGATTGGGAATGCGTGGTTTCCACCACGACGATGACCGGCATGGCGCTGGCCAAAAAGAAGTATCCCCAATCGAACGTCTTCTACTGCCCATTGGACTTCAGTTGGGCGGTCCGGACAGCCATGCGGCGAATTCGCCCCGACGTGCTCGTGCTGGCCGAGTTGGAGTTGTGGCCGAACTTGGTTCGGGCAGCCAAAGAACGTGGTGCCCGGGTGGCGGTGGTCAACGGGCGTTTGAGTGAGCATAGCTTCCGCGGCTACCGACGGCTGCGACCGTTGGTCCGGCGGCTCTTGGCACAGCTCGACCTGGTCGCCGTACAAGACGAGACCTATGCCGGCCGGTTCCGCGAGTTAGGCGCTTCGGAGACAGCGCTTTGCGTGACCGGCTCGCTCAAGTATGACGGCGCGGAGACGAACCGCGAGAATCCAAACACGACCCGGCTGGCCCGGCTGGCCGGGTTTGCGGCCGACGACGTCGTTTTCCTGGCCGGCAGCACCCAGGAACCAGAAGAGGCCTTGGCCTTGGCGGCTTATCGTTCCTTGGCTTCCCAGTGGCCCAACCTACGGCTCGTGGTCGTCCCCCGCCATCCCGATCGGTTCGAGGCGGTCGGCCGGCTCTTCGACGAGTCAGGTCTGACTTGGCAACGGCGAAGCCGTTTGGAGGTCGAGGGAGCCAACCCCAACGCCCGGGTGCTTCTGGTCGATGGGGTCGGTGAACTGGGCGCCTGGTGGGGAACCGCCCGGATTGCCTATGTTGGTGGGAGCATGGGGAACCGTGGGGGGCAGAACATGATCGAGCCGGCCGCCTACGGGGCGGCGGTCTCCTTCGGACCGAACACCTGGAACTTCCGCGACATTGTCACCGCCATGCTCAACCACCAGGCGGCCGAAGTTGTCCACAACGGCGACCAGTTGACGGCCTTCGTCCGTCGTGCCCTGGAGGACCCCATTTGGGCGGAAAATCTTGGCCAACGAGCCCACCGGCTGGTGCAAAGCCAGCTTGGTGCGACGCGGCGCACGGTGGAACTCTTGGAAAACTTGCTCACACAACCGGCCAAAGCGACCTCGGATCGCGCCGCGGCGTAAGCATTGCCCCCCGAGCGGCTCCCTTGTAGGAATTATCCCCGAAACCGTCCTAGTCTGCTTGCGACTAGCCCGGAGCACCGCCTATAATGATTCGCTTCATTGGCCAAAACGGCAGCAAGGTGTCTGTCTTGAAAGGAGAACAGGTCCGTGGCGAAGGGTAAGTATTTGTTCACTAGTGAAGCAGTTAGCATGGGGCATCCGGATAAGCTGGCTGACCAGATCTCGGATGGCGTTCTCGATGCCCTGATCGCGCAGGACCCCATGAGCCGCGTTGCCTGTGAGACCTTGGTGACCACAGGAATGGCGATGATTGCCGGAGAAATCACCACCAAGGCAGTAATCAACTACCCGGATGTCGTTCGTGAAGTGATCCGCGACGTGGGCTACACCGACGATGAGATGGGGATCAACGCCAACACCTGTGCCGTGTTGGTCGCCTTGGACCGCCAGAGCCCGGACATCGCCATGGGCGTGGACGCCAATGCCACGACGGGCAAAGAAATCGGCGCCGGCGATCAGGGGTTGATGTTCGGCTACGCCTGCAACGACACGCCCGAGTTGATGCCCATCCCGATCGCTTTGTCGCATCGGATCCTCAACCGGCTGACCGAGATTCGCAAGCAAGGGACAGTCTCGTGGATTCGGCCGGATAGCAAGAGTCAGGTCACCGTGGAGTACGACGGTTTCAAGCCGGTGCGCATCGACACGGTCGTGGTCTCCACGCAGCATGCGCCCGAGGTGAGCCAGAAAGAGATCCGCCAGTTTGTGATCGACAACGTCGTAAAGCCGGTGTTGCCGGTCGAACTGGTCAATGGTGAGATCACCTATCACGTCAACCCAACCGGGCGGTTCGTCACCGGCGGCCCGCACGGCGACTGTGGGTTGACCGGGCGCAAGATCATCGTCGACACCTACGGCGGCTGGGCCCGCCACGGCGGCGGCGCGTTCAGCGGCAAGGACCCGACAAAGGTCGACCGCAGCGCAGCCTACATGGCCCGCCATGTGGCCAAGTGTGTGGTGGCCGCCGGGCTGGCCGACCGCTGTGAAGTCCAGTTGGCCTACGCGATCGGCGTGGCCGAGCCCGTGAGCGTGCATATCGACACCGAAGGAACCGGCCGAATCAGCGAACAGCAGCTTTGCGAACTGGTCCGCAAGGTGTTCCCCCTAACCCCGGGCGGAATCATCGAGTATCTCGACCTGCGACGGCCGATCTATCGGCTCACAGCCTCGGGCGGCCACTTCGGACGAAGCGAACCCGAATTCACCTGGGAAAACACCGACCGCGCTGCAGAACTGGCCAAGGCGGCCCAGTGAGAAGTCTTGTAGATTGAGACGTGCAAATTGCAAATTGACGATTGCAAATTGCCGATGAGTGAAACACGATGCGTAGGGCCCGCTCTGTCGGCCGCCGACCTGTTACGATGGGGGGCGGTTGCTGGAGCGGGCCTCTTGCTTTGCGCCGCCCTCTTCCTCGGCCTGCGACGCATGGCGGGAGCCCTGGTGGTGCCGCTTGCACTGCCGGCCCTGTTGCTGGTCGCCGTGCTGGTCGCCACCGCCGCGATTGTCGTCCGGCTTGCGCGACGCCCCACCGGACGGCCGTACGGGGGCGATCCGATTGCGGCGATCGTGTCTGGCTCAGTCGTGCTCCTGGGGCTTGCGGTGAGCCTTCCCGGTACCTCTTGGACGGGATTGGTCCTGTTTTGGCTGATCGTGGGGAGCGAAGAAGCTTGGGCTTGGCGGTGCGACTGGCGGAGGATTGGGCCAAAGAACCGTCCGACGCCAGGCACCTCCGTGTCCGTGACGCACGAGCCGGGTGCCCAGGAGGTCGACGATGTGGAGCCGCGTTCCTTGCAGGGCGAACGGGAAGAAGCCCGCAAGGTGGCCGGGGATGGGCTGGCCGGATTGCTCGTGGACGAAGCGGAACCGCCCGCCGACGAGGTCATCCAGCAGTTGACCCGCAGCCGAACAGCCGATGGGAGCGAGACGTTGGCCGGTTGGCTGCGCGTAGGAGTGGCGGCCGGACAGCGGAACGCGAACGTCCACGTGGCCTTCTGCCCGCCCTTTGCCCGCACTCCTCAAGTCAGCGTCGAGCAAATCGACGGCCCCGAGGCACGGATCAAAGTGGTGCAGGTACTGCCCTTCGGCGTCCGCTGTGATCTGAAGCTGGTCGGCGGCGCGTGTAACGTGCCAACCATGGTTCTTTTGCAAGTGTCGGTCCACGCCGAACCTGGTCCGCGTCCGGCCGTCGCGTTTTCCGAGAGCAGGCTGGCAGGAGACACGACGTGAAACGTTCCCACCAGACGATGCTGATTGTCGGCGTGGTGCTGATTGCGGTGGGATGCCTGTTGCCGCTGTTGGCCCTTACCGGGGTGGCGGAACCGTTTGCTCCCGCATCGACCGATGGCCTAGCTGCATTGTGGATCGCCTTCTGGGCGTTGGCCATCGGGATTCCGCTGTCGGCCGTCGGTTGCGTCCTGTCGGCCGTGGCTGTGGTCGCCCATCGCTATCCCACAAAACAGCCCCCGATGAAATCACCGGGGGCTGTCGAGAATGGCGAGAAACGGGAAGCAACTACTTCTTGAGCTGCTCGATCCGGCGGATAATGGCATCGGCCATTTCTTGGGTGCCTACCGCCGTGGGGTCGTTGCGGTCGGGCTTCATGTCGTAGGTCACGTCCTTGCCTTCGGCGATCACATCGGCGACAGCCTGTTCGAGGCAGTCGGCCGCTTGATGCTCTTTGAGGTAGCGGAGCATGAGCATGGCGGAGAGGATCAGGGCCGTCGGGTTGACCTTGTTGAGTCCTTTGTACTTCGGGGCACTGCCGTGGGTCGCCTCGAAGATCGCGCCGCCGTCGCCAATGTTGGCTCCCGGGGCCATTCCCAGACCGCCGACCAGCCCGGCGCCCAGATCGCTGAGGATGTCGCCGTAGAGGTTAGGCAAGACGAGCACGTCATACAGTTCCGGTTTCTGCACCAACTGCATGCACATGTTATCGACGATCCGATCTTCAAACTCGATGCCGGCGTCCTTGTACTCCTCGGCCACCTTGCGCGCGGTCGCCAGGAACAGGCCGTCGGTATGTTTCATGATATTGGCCTTGTGAACCGCCGTCACCTTCTTGCGGTGGTTTTCGCGAGCATACTCGAACGCATAGCGCACAATCCGCTCGGTGCCGGAGATGCTGATCGGCTTAATCGAAACGCCCGTCTCCTGTTTGCCGCTCTTGATCGGACGCTGGGGAGAGAGCTTGTTGATGTAGTCGACCAGGTCGGCCGTCTCTGGCTTGCCCTGTTCGAATTCGACCCCTGCGTAGAGGTCTTCGGTATTCTCGCGAACGATGACAAGATCGACCGGCACATCGCTGAAAAAGGTCCGCACGCCGGCGTACTTCTTGCAGGGCCGCACGCAGGCGTAAAGCCCCAGCTCCTGGCGAAGATAGACATTAATGCTGCGGAAACCGGTTCCCACCGGGGTGGTGATCGGCGCTTTCAACCCACAACGGGTACGACGGACACTCTCCAGCACGGCCTCGGGGAGCGGATTCCCCGTTCGGGCCATCACATCCACGCCCGCTTCCTGCACATCCCAGTTGATCGCCACGCCCGTGGCATCGACACAACGTCGCGCGGCGGTCGCCAATTCGGGGCCAGTGCCGTCGCCAGTAATCAGGGTCACTTCGTGGGCCATTCCTCTACACTCTTTCTTCATCAACGTCCGAACTTTTCACTACCTTCGCCCGCACACCGAGCACCGAACCCCGCCGGTGACGTTCGCGGCCCGCTTCGCTACGACCAGCCGCGACAGGCTCAAAACAGCCTAACCTATCAAACACCCCCGCCAAGGTCAACGAGCACCATACGGAATGGCTAGAAGAGGGGGACGACTAATTTACCAATCGCTGATGCCCGAGGAATTGCAGCAAGGGTGGGGGACAACCCCGGTCAAAAGCTGTGCGAAAGGGTCCTTGGTCCTTAGCCATTACTTTCCCCCCGCTTCGGCTAAGAAATGGCAAGAAGATGCTCGTTTTCTCCATCGCCCCCAATCTATAATAAAGGGGGGAACGCAACGGAGTCCCTCGACGTCTTATCTTTGCGTTTAACGGCCGGGCGGTCGCTTGGCCTCGTCGGAGACGTACATGGCCAGTAATCTCTCCCCCCCGGAGGCCCAGACTCCGGAGGTTCAGTCGCAGTGGACCTCGCCGTATGAGGCAGTGATCGAGGATCGTCTGCACGAGACACGCCGTCAGGTGAAACTGGTTGACTTGGCCGTTGGCCTCTTAGCCCTCGGCACGGTCACCTTGGCCTATCTGTTCGGAGCCACCCTCCTGGATCACTGGCTGATCCCTGGAGGATTGGGGAGGGGGAGCCGGTTGGTTCTGTTTGTTGGCCTGATCGCCGTCATGGGGTATTATTTCGTCCGCCGGCTCCTCCCCTTGCTGGTCTACAAAATCAACCCGCTCTTTGCCGCACAGACGATTGAACAGAGTCGTCCGTCGCTCAAAAACAGTCTGATCAACTTCCTGCTTCTGCGCCAGCATCGCGACGAAGCAACCCGTACCGTCTTGGACCAGCGGATCTATGAGGGATTGGAACAAACGGCGGCCGTTGAGCTGACGCAAGTCCCTGCCGCAACGGTAGTGGACCGCGCCCAGGTAATCCGACTCGGTTACGCCTTGGCCGCCATGCTGGCGGTCTGCTGCCTGTATCTGGTCTTGTCGCCGAAGAACCCCCTGGTCTCGTTTAGCCGGGTGATCTGGCCCTGGGCTGAAATCCAGGCGCCGAGCCGGGTGACGATTACGGCGATTGAGCCGGGCAATACAGTCAGCTTCCAGGGCGACACGTTGACCATTTCGGCCGAAGTACAAGGGCTGCGCGACGGCGAAACCGTGACCCTCTATTACACCACGGCCGACAAGCAGAGCGTCAATCAGGCGATTCCGATGACCGTGCCCGACAAGGGCTACCGCTACCAGTGCAATTTGCCCCCCGATCCGGCCGGCTTGCAGCAAAACGTGACCTACTACCTCCAGGCCGGCGACGCCACCTCACAGCGTTTTACCGTCCAGGTCGAGACGGCCTTGGCAATTCTCGTCGATCGGGTCGATTACGATTATCCGGCTTACACGGGAATTACTGACAATTCGATCGAGGGGGTCGGCGACCTTCGGGCGATCGAGGGAACCAAGGTCACGCTCCATGCCACGGCCAATCAAGAGATCGACCGCGCAACGTTGGAGATGAACTGCGATCCCCGCAACGTGCTGGCAATGCAAGCCGAGGCGAAACAGGCCACCGGACAATTCCGGCTCCAGTTGGATCCCGTCGATCCGTTGCGGCCAAAGTACGACTGCTACCAAATCCGTTTCTGCGACCGTTTTGGCCACGAAAATCGCCGGCCGATTCGGCATCAGATCGACGTGATTCGTGATCAGCCTCCGGATGTGCAACTGGTCGATCCGCCAGCCGACAAGATCGAGCTGCCCGTCAACGGGGTGTTGGAGTTGAAGATCCGGGCGCAGGACCCTGATTTTGGCCTGCGGCGCGTAGTGTTGCATGCCGAACGCGACAAACGAAGCCTGCCGATCGGCCGCCCGTTGTTGGAACGCCGGGCTCCGGACAAGCCGCATCAGGGGCCATTTGAGGCAAGCTATCGGTTTGAGCCGAGCCGGTTGGACCTGAAGGTCGGCGATGAGGTCGTCTACTGGATCGAAGCCCGCGCCAACAATGCGCCCGCGCCGACCCGCAGCGAGCCCGCACGCCGCTGGATCACGATCCTCGATCCAGAAAAACAGCCCCCTGACCAGCCGCCTCCGCCAGACGGCCAAGGCCAGCAACCGCCTCCCGAGGACAAACAGCAACAACAACCCAAAAAGCCCGATCAGCCGCAACAGGACCAGAAGACCGCAGGGTCGCCCCAAGAAGACCAACCCGGCGAGAAACAGAAATCCGACGGCAAGCAACCGGAAAAGCCCAAGGAGCAAGACCCGACGGGCCAGAACAAGCAACCGGCCGAGCAACCAGACGGTACTCCTTCCGGCGACCAACGAGGCCAGTCCAAGGAGCAGGCGGGCAAGGACTCTCAGCAGCAGGCCAGCGAGAAACAACAACCATCGGCCGGCGAAGACCAAAAGGGGCAAGGCACCGAGTCGGGGGGGAATGCTCAGGCAAAACCTGACGACGACCAGAAGGGTGATCAGTCGTCCGGCCAGGAGCCTGGGCAGCCCAGTAAGCCGGTTGATCCAGACAGCAACCCGGGCGACGCCTTCGACCGAATCCTTGACTACCGGAACGACAAGCAGTCAAAACCGAACCAGGGAAATCAGTCCCAGCCCGACCAACCAACACCCGACCAACCACAACCCGACCTCCCAGAACCCCACCACGCAAACCCCGCCCAAGCA
>CAZLDQ010000023.1:0-18801 GCA_964558295.1 uncultured Planctomycetaceae bacterium
AAGGCTTGTACGTGGAGAGCAGCTTCACGGTCACGGTCGCCGCGGTCAACGACGCACCCGTGGTAGAAGAGGGCCAGACGTTCTCGCTGCCGGAGAACAGCTCGGTTGCGACTGTCGTGGGAACGGTTGTGGCTTCGGATGTGGATGCAGGCCAGACACTGACCTATTCGATCGTCGAAGGAAATGACGACGGGATATTTGCAATCGATCCCACGTCTGGTCAGGTAACGGTGGTTGTTGGCGACTTGTTGGACTACGAGTCAATCAACAGCTATGCACTGAAAGTGCGTGTTACGGACGATGGAGACCCGGCTCTGTTTGACGAGGCGATCATTACAATCAACGTTACGGATGTGGAGGAGGTTGCGGCGACGGGCGGCGGGGAATTTTTCGCCGGTTCGCCCCTCAGCAGTGGGCAGGCCTCAGGGGGCCAGAATTCCGTGGACTTGGTGTTTGGCGAAGAGGATTTCTGGCTCGACATGGAGTAGGACACAACGCCGCGGCAGCGGCAGAAGGGAAAACGGCGAGCGGAAGAAAAATCCCCTTCCGCTCGCCGATTTTGTTTGCACCGTCCTAAGTCTGATGCGTAGTTCAGAAATTATACTCGAACCCGAAGTTCATGCCCTGAGCCCAAAAGTCAGTGGTCTTGAAGTCGCACGCCGGCTGTTGTGCGCCGGTCGGACGCTCGCCATCGACGGCCGGCAGGTTTACGTTGTAGTCGATCTGGTCTCCCGCCCGAACAACCTTACTCCAGTAGATGAGACTGTACCCGAACGTACATCGTAACCGCGAGGTGATGTCGTAACCGAGGGTAAGCCCCAATTCCGGCATGACGGTGAAGCTGTCGTGCTGGTACGTGCCGATGTTTGTTGCCTGAGTAAGCAGGCCGGCGTGCGTTGTTGAGACGGTTGAACCTTGCGTCTGCGTTGTGAGGCCGTCAATCGTGATCTTGCTGCGGGTGTTGCCCAGGGCCAGTTTGGTCAATAGTTCCATAGACCAACGGTTATAACGGACCTGATTGACGAAACCGAATTCGAATCCATGGAACGTATTATCCGTTTTGAACCAGTCGGATTGGTCGATTTGCAGTCCGACCGGATCAAGGGAACCTGTTCCAATGCGTATCCGGTGATCGGAGATCGACAACTCATCGCGCAGGGCGCTATAGCGGTAGCCGGCCAACACATCCATCTGATGATCGCAGTTCTGAAGGAGCGGACGTCTGAGCAGGACTTCCAATCCATAGAACTCGTTCTTCGCGCCGACGTTGACCCAGCCGTGCAGTTGATTGGGTTGGGCGAGGAGCCAGGAGCTATCCACACCGGTGCCACTGTCGAAGATCGGTCGCGCAAGAATCGAATTCGTAACCAGGCCCGACTCGAACCGCTCGCTGCTTTCGCCGATCATCGTGTAAGCGACCTCGACACTCGCATTTTTGCACGGATCGAGCCACCAGCCCAAGGTAAACCTTCCCCCCGAGCGGCTATCTCCACTGAGATTCTGATTGCCGAACAGGGTTTCTGTGGTAGATCGTGTGAGGATCCCCAGATCGGCCGGATTGGTACTGGTGGTCACTAGGGAGGGGACGGAGTAACCATCCAACCACCACAGGAGATACTCCCCCCGGAACCAAACACGATCATGCAATGGGTGAAGAAGAGGGTAGCAGTCACCACCGTAGCAACTGCCTGCTCCCCAGCAAGTTCCGCCAACGTAGTCATCGCCCGGCATTCCGCAGGCATCACAACCTCCTCCGGGGAGAGTTGCACCGGGGATCGCGTCAGTCGGGAGTCCGGGGCCGATTGGTTCGTAACTGAGTTCAGGAGACGGCTGGATGGCGTCTGACGACTGGTTTTGCGAGGGGGCCGGTGTTGGCAGAGAGCCCCCCTGTGCCGCAGGAGCCTTCGTGGCGGATGGTCCGTCGCCTGCATAGTTGGAGACATACGATGCCAGCGTCATCGTGTTGCCCGTGGTGAACCGGTTAGCAGAACTCGACACGCGACGTGTTGTCTGGCTGGTCTGGCCAGAGACATCAACCGGCGCCAATAGCCCCCCCAACAGCCCAAGAGCCATCAGGAGCTTGACGGCGGAGTTACCGGGAGTCCGTGCAATGAGATGGGCGGCGACCAAGGGGCGGACTGGTGTTGTCATGGGTATCCATCGTGTGCATGTCTCCCCCCTGCACAGCGGCCGTTTATCGAAGAAAAGTACAGTAGTTGCCTTATCGGCCAAAGAGAGTATCGATCATGAAAGGTTTTCTGAATATGACGACGAAGACAACACCGCCGGGTGGGGCGATTTCCATTGTGGAAGGGGTTGGCATCCTAGCTCGGTGGAACGAATCGCAGGAAGCGTGACCTACATTTGTTGAGGGGCCAGATGGCCCCGAACTGGCAGTTGCGTCGGAAATCTTCCTCAGAGAGGAGGGAAGACTCCGGGCGTCGCTGCTGTTAATGCTCGTGGTGTAGTGGGAGTTGGTGTTGTGATCCTATATATCCTTGTGGTGGCAATCCTGAACATGACGATTGGGTTCGCCATGGCGGTGTATCTCGGGCGACGCGCCGAGCGTCTGTATTGTTCGGGAGAGCCCACGGCACTTGCCCCGTACCTGACGCCGATGGAAGGGACGGGGCAGGGCAAGGAATCGGTAGAAGAATCGGGGGGGGAGACCTCGCTATCAGCGGCGGATCTTTCCAAGGACGTCTCGTCCAGCGGCGTGTCAAGGGTTCTCACCGAACCGCTCAGTCAGACATCGATCGACAATAAGTTGGCCGAAGTGTTGGAGCAGGAGAAGTCTCCTCGTGAAACATGCGTCCGTGATCTCCGAGACCAGGTTGAGCGATACCACGAAATGCTGGCCGGCTTTGATGACCGGCTGCGTAATCTCACTCGGGCTGCCAACAAGGAGGAGGTCGGTTCCTGCCTGACCTCTCTATGTCAGGCGAACGAGGACTACTTGGGCTCGCGCGAGCGGGTTTGTGAAGTCTTTGAACAACTTTACCGAGAGCAGAAGGGGGGGCAGGCGATTTGCGAGAGTGTCCAGGCTGCTATCCAGCGGCAGACCCAGCAGATTGTCGATACGAACGAGGCGATTCAACGGTTTGATTTCGACGCCGATCTCCAAGAAGGTTGTCGGCGACTGGTCAGCAAGACGAACAAACTGCTGGAAGTCAATGATCAGTTGCGCGACACGCTTGATGAGGCCTGGGTGGCGGTCGCTCGCGACGAGAACCGGCTCGAGTCGCTCGAAGAGGCCGACCGCACCGACCCGCTTACCGGTCTGGCCAATCGGACCGGATTGGAATCGGCTCTTGCCCAGTGGTGGAACCAGGAGTCTGAACACCAGCGGAAACTGACGTCGGCGATGATCGACGTTGACCATTTCGCCCAAGTCAACGAACAATACGGGCATTTGGTGGGAAATCGGGTCCTGAAGGCGCTATCGCAATTACTGACTGCCGAAAGCAAGGAGCATATCGTTGCTGCCCGTTATGCCGGACAGCGATTCGTGCTCTTGCTTGGCGATGTCGATGTGCGATTCACCGCGAATCTGGTCGAACGTATTCGGCAATTGGTTGAGATGACCCATCTGCGATGCGGCGACGAAGACATTCGTGTCACGATCAGTTGTGCCGTCACGGAAGTTCTGGCCGATGACACGCCGACAACCCTTTATGCCCGAAGTGAACAAACCCTCCAGGAGGCCAAACGCTACGGGCGGAACCGCACCTTCCTCCATGAAGGGAAATATCCGGCACCTGTCGTTCCTCCGGTCTTCTCCCTTGAGAAAAAGGATGTCGACATCTAACGCCGATTCGATTCACGCTATTTCCTCACGTACCGAGACGGCGGCCTGCGACTCTTGGGCGGCGGGGGGCCAAGGTGAGACTGCCGGGTTGTTTCCGACCCCTTCGGCACGTCGTGATCCCTTGCGCCGACAACAAGCGATTGTGGCCATGGGACGCCGGGTCGTGGCGCCACCGAATGCGGACATTCTGTTGCACGACGCCGCTGCACTGATCGCCGAAGTGCTCGACGCGGAGATGTATCTGATCGCAGAACTCCTGCCGAGCAAGGAGGGGGTGAAGCAGACAATCGTTGCCCGGACGCTTGAAGGAGAGACGCCGTCCAAGGCCGTCTGCCAGACCTGCGATGACGCCCGGGGCTCGCTGGCGGGGTATGTCCTCCAGGTGGCTCATCCTGTGATCGTTCGTGAATTGTCCAAGGAAACGCGGTTTCAAGATGCTTGGCTTGGCAAACGCGGCCTTGTCAGCGCAGTTGCCGTCCCGCTAAAACTGCCGGATCGCGCTTTCGGTGTTCTAGCCGCCGGCTGCAAGCACGTTCATTGCTATGAGGCCGAAGACATCCTCTTTGCGGAGACCATTGCCCATCTGGTGACTGCGGCCCTTGCGCGTGTTGAGGCGGAACGTGCCCTGGATTCAGAACGCCAGTTCGCGATGAACGTGCTGCAGACGGTCGGCGCTCTGGTCTTGGTACTCGATCCGCAGGGGCGAATTCGTCATATCAATCGGGCTTGTGAACGTGTAACCGGATTCACTCTTGCTGAACTGCGCGGGCGGTTGCTCTGGGATGCACTTGTCGCTCCTGGCGATATCAAGGTCTTTGAACAAATCCTCCAGAAACTCCAAGGCGGCATTTCTCCCGTTGAGTGTGAGGGGCTGCTTCTGACGAAACACGCTCACCAGCGAAATCTTGCCTGGTGCTACTCCACACTGGCGAACTCGCAGGGAGACATCCTTTCGATCATTGCCACAGGGATTGATATTACCGCACAGCGAATGGCCGAGGAGCGAGCCGCT
This sequence comes from uncultured Planctomycetaceae bacterium, assembly GCA_964558295.1. Lineage (GTDB taxonomy): Bacteria > Planctomycetota > Planctomycetia > Pirellulales > Thermoguttaceae > JBDKTH01. The sequence goes on from CAZLDQ010000023.1 coordinate 4,821, forward strand.
CGGGCCGAAGAAGCGGCTGCCAGGGCGCGAAGGGCGGTTCTCGACGACCGGGAGGCCTTGGGTAGCAAGCCATCGTCCGGCGAAACACCAACGAACAGCTCCTCCTCCATCCGGTCAACTCTCTCCTCTGCTCCTGAAGGGGGGAGTGGCCAGGAACGACGACGGCGACCGCGGCGCGCTTATCCCTATCGCCAATTGATTGCTCCGGTGGTCGAAGGAAGAACCCCTCTTGCTGGTGATTTCGTGGAAATCGAATGCAACGATATTGCCGCGGGAGGATTCTCATACCTTGCCTCCCAACCGCCCCCCTCCAATACGCTTGTCGTTGCACTTGGAGTGGCACCCAAATTGACCTATCTCAATGCGGAGGTAGCGCATGTGACGCGTGTCAAGCAGGAGGACGGGCGGACCATGTACCTGATTGGTTGCGCTTACACGGGTCGAACCCAGGGGTAAACTCCGGCCGGGCCGGGACGTCAGCCCGTTTGCCAGTCGATTGGCCCATCGTAATATTTCGATGCGGAGGGGTAGCACCAGTCTGCCCATTCACAGCGGGATTTTTGATGACAGAAGCAGAGTTGGTCAGTTATAATGGACATTCTGGGGGGCTTGGCCGAAATGCCAGCCAACCGAAAGGCCTCAAACGCGTCTTGGAGGAAAGGTACTGTGGCAACTCCCGGTGGTGATAAGCCTGATCTGCCCGATTTCAGCGATTTTGATCTGCCGACCGATGGCCTTTCTCCGCTGGAGGCTGACGCATTGTCGGATCTCCCCGATGGAGAGACGGGACCCAGTCCAGAGCCTTTGGGGGAGACTGCGCCGCTCGACTTGTCGGCCGATTTACCGGCGGAAGAGTCGCCGAGGGTGATTGGCACTTCGGAGCCCGCGGTGGAGAGTCCCGCATTGGTCGTGGATCAGGGGGGCGAGGCCGGCGCAGAAGCGGAAGAGGGCTCGAAGAAAAAGAAAAAGCCCGCCAAACGGAAGAAGGAAAAGAAAGCGACGGCAGGGGATGGAGCAGGCGTACTACAGAGGATTGGAAAGGCGAGCCCCTATACCGTGATGCTTGGATTGTCGCTCATTGCCTTGGTGATTGCCGTCATCTGCCTGGTGATGGAACTCGCCCGGTTCAACTACGATTTCAAGGCCCAGGAAATCAAGCAGCGTGCCGCCCTGACCACACCGGTTCACTCGGCGCCTGTGAAAATGACGGCTGCGGCTTGACCGAATCTTGTCCAATTGATTGCCAGAGCCGTGGGACATGCGGATTCTCGCGGCTGACCGGCAATGACTTCTACAGGGCACTTCGGATCTGGTTGCTGATAGTTCCGTGTGGCTGGCACACGATGATTGGCGACGGCCAACACGCTGGCAGCCATTTCCACCGCACCGCCCGCTGCGCCCAGATTGCCAAAGTAACTTCTCGGTGCTGTCACTGGAACGTTTGGCATACACTCATGGAGGACGCGGGCTTCGAGTTCGTCTTCCGCAATCGTGCTCGTTCCATGCGCGTTGACGTGGCCAATCTGGCGAGGCTCCAACGAGGCCTCGCCCAGGGCGGCCTGGATCGCTCGTTTGAGACCGACTCCCTGTAAGGGTTGGCCGTTGCGCGGTTCGCAGGTGGACGCACATCCCACGATGCGGGCCAGGATCCGTGCGCCGCGGGCTTCGGCATGCTGGCGGCTTTCCAAGACGAACGCGCCAGCCCCTTCGCCACAGACCTCTCCGTCACGGTTGGCATCAAAGGGTCTTACGACCTCGGCCGGATTGTCGCGACGTTGAGACAACTGCCGAATGGCATAGTGGCATGACCAGTCAAAGGGGGTCATCTGCGAACTGGCTCCGCCCGCGAGCATTACATTGGCCGCGCCACGTTGAATCACCCGTGCCGCCTCGATCACCGCTAGGAGGCTCGATACTTCCGCGTGATGAATTGTATTGTTCGGGCCCCGCGCATCGTGGGCGATCGACACGTGCGAGGCGATCATGTTGGGGAGTACCTTGAGAAAACCCAGCGGGAATGCCGCTGCCATGCCCGCCGTTGCCCAGCGGCTGAAGTCAAACTGTCTGTTGACGATGCAACTCCGGTATGGCCCTTCACTGTCTTCCACAGGATTGCTGATCCGATCGGCCCCCAGAATGACGCCGAATCGTTCGGGATCGACCGTCCCATCTTCGATTCCAGCATCGCGACAGGCTAGCACCGAGGCGGCAATGCCCAGTTGAGCGTCGCGGGACATTACCTTCAGGCTTTTGCGTTGCTTAACATACGCCCGTGGGTCGAAATCCTTGACTTCCGCGGCGATCTGGACGGGGAACCCTTCGGGATTGAACGTGGTAATGGGGCCCACTCCGCTTTGCCCGGCGCATAGCGAATCCCAGAAGAGTTGTTTGCCAATGCCGATGGGGCTGACCACTCCGACGCCCGTGATCACAACTTCTGCTAAGGGCATTCGAATCCTTTTTATGGGGGGAACTGGTGGACGTCGGCTCCATCAACTCGATCGATCGGTGGCCACGCCGATTTTGACTCGTCCAGCAGGCAATCGGGAACAGATCAAGCCCCCTGGATTTCCTGCTCTTCCTGATTTTCCTTTAGTGCCCCTGTTTTCGCAAGGGGACAATCGACGACGACCCGAGGCGGGTGTTGTGAAAGGTGTATTGATCAGGGGAAACGCACAAGCCTTCCCCCTGTGGTGTGGGTAGGCGATGAGCGGGGGGTTAGGCCGCCTCAGCCCCATCGTCTTCATCCTCGTCGAAGTCATCCTCGTCCAAGTCGTCCTCGAAGGAGTCGTCTTCATCACCCCAGGTCTCTTCTTCACCATCTTCCGCGGTGAAGAGATCCTCTTCGGCCTCCTCCTCGTCTTCCTCGCCAAAGAACGCTTCCTCGTCTTCGTCAAACGACTCGTCCAAGTCAGTTTCTTCTTCTTCCTTCTCTTCGAGGTCGAGTCCTTCGAATTCTTCCTCGTCGCTCGCTTCGTCAAAAATGACTTCCTCCCGTGCTTCGCCAGAATTCTCACCCCAGGGGGCTTTCCATGGGGCTAAACCCTTTTTCAGCGATTCCTCTTCCTCAGGGGCCTGCTCCTTGGAGGCTGACATTGGGCGAGCTTTGGGTTTTCGGGCCTCCCTGGACTTCTGCGATTTTCGCGGTTTGTGGGAGGGCGGCGTCTTGGCCGATTCATTGTCTGATCGCTTCGTTCGGCACGGTTCCTCGATGGCGGCAAGCGATTCCTGTGGAGGAGTCTCTGGCGCGGGCGAGGTGGGGACTTGAGCCGTCGGCACGGCTTGCGGAGGGGCGGAACGTTTTGACGCCCTCTTGGCCGGTTTCTCCATGGCAACCGTCGATACGATTCGCGGCGGGCTGCCTTGCCGCAATTCGGTCACTTGGACCTGGAGGCTGGCAAACAGGTTCATGATGTGTTCATGGCATGAGAACACAAAGAGCTGGTGCCCGCTCTGGGCAAAATCGCACAAGACGCTTGCCGCGGCTTGTGCCCGATGCGTGTCGAAGTTCACGAGCACATCGTCGAGCACCATCGGTAAGGCCGCGCCGCGCCGGGCGTAGCTGTTCGTCAGGGCCATACGCAAGGAGAGGAACAATTGTTCGCGGGTCCCCTGGGAGAGCAGGTCGATTGCCAACGGCTTGCCTTGGGCATCGTCAACCAGAAGCGAGTTTTCCCCCAACGGCGTCCAGACCCGCCGATAGCGTCCTTCGGTCATGCGTTCCAGGTATTTTGAGGCCTCGCGCAGTGTCTCAGGTTGGCGTTCCTCTTCATAGGTCCGGCGAATCGACTGGAGCAGGCGGCTGGTAACCGCTAAGGTGCGCCAGCGATCGATTGCCTCTTCCAGCTTCTTGTCGATCATGCCCAGGGTGAGTTGACGCAAGGCCGGAGTGCGGTCGTCGACAAGGATCTTGATTTGCTCGTTCAAGCGGCCTCGCGATTCGAAGCGCTTTTCGAGTTGTGCTTCCGTCGCCTTCCATCGCTGTTCAAGTTGCTTGCGGCGCGCATCGAGCGTCTCCTTGGTCGCCCCTTGGAATTGTTCGCTGAGAACCTGCTCCGTGCAGCAGCCGGCGATGGCCGCCTCGAGTTCCCGAGTGAGAGCCTGTCGCTCGCGGTGGAGTTCGGCCGTATGTTCGATTTCGCTGACTCGTTGGAGGAGCGCATCTTCGTCAGTGACCCCTGCCTCGCGCAGGAGGGCTTTACGACGGCGACGAAGTCGATCGATCGCTGCCTCGTGTTTGATTCGCTTGCGTCGCAACTGCCGGGCTTGTTCTCGCAAGGCGTCGCGTCGTTTGCGGCGAGCCTCCTGGTCGTTCATTGCTTGGACGAGTTCGCGGATCTGCTCGATCGGCTCCTCGCTCTGAAGCGCTACACGGCAGTCGGAAGCCAGTTGCCGGATGCGGTTCTTCAATGCTTCCAGCTCATGGTTGCGTTGCTGGAATTCCTCGTAGCGCCGGTCGAGACGCCGCTGGGTATCGGCCACATCGTCACACCGCATGACCAGATCACGAGCCTGTTTGGGGCTGAGATTCTGCGGCAGGCCTGCGTTGGTCAAGGCTTCACGCCAGCGCCGCAGAGCCGTGGCGAGCCCTTGCTCGGCTTGGCGCGCTCGTTCGGCGGCCGCCTCGGCCTCCTGCATTGCGGCTTGACGCTTGGCGTTTAAGGGGACAAGTTCTTCGAGTGCTGCGAGCTCTTTTTCGGCCGCCTGCAGTCGCATCGTCATCGGACCGCCGCCCTTGGGCAACTGTTCGTCGAGGACGTCGCGTTCCTGCTTGGCTTGCTTGAGCTGGAGTTGCAGCATATGAATCTGTTTCTGGCAGTCCTCCAGACGCTGCGCATTGGTTCGCTCGACGAGGAATTTCGTGGCCGCTGCGATCCCCGAGGCTGCCAGACCGATGAAGGCCAGTGGCCAGCCCCACGAGCCGAGGAGTGACGCCGGAACAAACAGGCCGGCCATCAACATGAGTAATCCCAAGACAAACAGGCATCCGAGGCCGATCAACATCGGCATTGGCAGGAACTGACGTTCGAGGAGATGGCGGATTTGCTCCTCCAATTCGGTCTCGTACCGTCCCATCTGCTCGATTCGTTCATCGAGTTGTACCCGGCGACGGAGTTGGGTAACCAACGCCCCGGCGCGGTCCGCGGCTTGTGTCAGGTCGTTTTCTCCGCGAGCTTGCAAGGCCGCTTCGACCTGGGCGGCGAGTCTCTGGGCCGTTTCGCGGGCCGTCGCCATCTCTTGCTTGGCCTGGTCCAACTGGCGGCGATAGCGTCCTACCGCCTTGCCGGGGGAGCGTAGGACCGTCAGCGAACGCGAGGACAGCCCAGAGAATCCGCCGTTTCCTTTGTTGTCGAGGCCAAACCGCTGGTGGGCCGCGGTCATTTGGGCCTCCAGCTGCCCGATCTCGGTCTCCAGTTCGGCAACCTGTTTTTCGAGCGTTGCGATCCAGCCTTCCTGGTCGTGGAGTGCTTCAATACGTGGGGCGAGACGCCACAGCACTTCGTTCAACTCCAACTCCGCCACTTCCAGACGCAGTTCCTCCTGCTGCCGCTTCAACTCGGCAACCGAGTCTTGGTGTCGCTTGAGCCGGTCGCCGACTTCTCCCAACCGTTCCAGGATCCGGTCAGGAACCGTTTCCACCGGGCCCAGAGCAGCCAACTGCGCGTCAAGGACTGTGCGCCGATGCCAGCGATCGAATTGGGCCAGAGCGATTTCAACGACGCGGGTTTGCTGGCGAAGCTGACGAGCGTCTTCCTCCAGACGTGCGGCTTCGCGATTGATCTGATCGCGTTCCGCCGCCAAGCGGGCATAGCGACGGGTGTGGGTTTCTTGTTCCTCGATCTCGGCTCGGAGCTTTTCCCGCTGGGCCAAGAGTTGCATCACCTGGCAGGGGCCGCCTTGTTGGTCGAGGAGCCGGTTCCGCGACGATTCCAGCTCGCGCATCACCTCGACCAGCGAAACCCGATCCAACCCGATGCTCAGGTTGTAGAGCATGGCAGCGGCCTCGGTGTCGCTGAGTGTGCCCAGCTCTTGGATGTCGCGGAGCCCGACGGCGAAGACGTTGTTAAAGATCGTCTCATCAATGTTCGCCAGGAGCGTCTTCAGGAGGTGCTCTCCCTGACGTGTCCCGTCAGGGCCGATGATGGTGACGGCATCCGCATTGCCCGTCGTCGACGGATTGTTACGGCGGCTAAGCTGGAAGCGGCCGTTTGCCGTTGTCACATAGAGCGACCCGACGGAGCGGTCCTGTGCACCTGGCGGCAGGTAGCGGCGTCGGGTGGGCGAAAACCCATAGAGCATCGAACGGATAAATTCGAGGAGCGTCGTCTTGCCGGCTTCGTTCTGGCCGTAAAAGACGTTCAATCCTTCCGACAGGTTGTCGAGCTTCAGGTCGCTCCAAACGCCGAAACCGTCTACTTCCAGTGCTGTGATTCTCACGATTGGGGTTCCTCCCCGCTTAACAGGTCGACGCCCAAAAGAGCCGCTTCCCGCAGCACCCGTTCGCGAAGGGCCGGTTCCGACAGATTGGCGGCAACGCCAAGGATGCCGGCTTGATGCTGGTCCGACAGATACGCTTCTAGTTCCAGGGATTTATCGGGATTCATCTGGTAGTGACGCAATTCCCGCAGAAAATCGCCGCAGATGGTTTGCTGCTCATACCACTCCGGCGAAAAGGCCGTTTGTGCATCGATGTCTAACGAGAGGCTCCAGGCTGCCGGAGTGCGGAATCCGTACTCCTTGCGCAAGGAGCCGAGTAGCTCGGCTGCCAGGCCTTCTCGACGCAGTTGGACAGATAGCGGCCCCCCTCCGGCAATCGTCCAGCCGATCAGGAACGTCTGCGAGGGGTGGGATTCCAGCAGCATTTGCAGCCGTTCGGTCAATCGAGTCTCCAGATCCTGCCGGGTGGCCGTTGGGGTCAACTCGATGCGTTCACGGTGGCAGCGGATCACATCGGTTGGTACGAACGTGGTCCGAGGATTGCCCTGCGGGTCGACATGGACGAGCGTGCAACCGTGAGGACCGCAGGCCTCCGGATGGCGACTCTGGGGACTACCGGGCCGGTGGGCAAGGCAGGGGGCCGTGAACAGATTCTGCCGGGAACGCCCGCCGCCCAGAGCCCAGTAGTGAATTCCTCGCGGCTTCATCGCCTCAACGTCTGCGAGATCGTGAACCACGGCGATGGTGAACAGTCCGGACGGATCGGGATCGAAGTCTGAGGGCTGGAGCGTCCGTCCTTGACCGCGACTAGCGCCGACGAGCCGGACCAGTGGGACGGATTCCCGCTGATAGACGTATTCATGCGGCCGACCACAGGGAAATACATGCACGTTTTCCGGGAGGCGGACGACCGAGGGCCACGTATCCGGAGGATCGATCGTGCCCCCTGCCCAATAGACCGGAATGTCACGCTCGGCCAGGCGGCCGAATTGTTCAGCAAGGGCCAAAGGACCGCGAGGGCCGGTCAACTGCGGATCGAGCAGATTGCCGGAAAGGACGAGGAAGTCGGCTTCTTCGCCCAAAACGGTGTCAATCACCCGCTCGACCGCTTGGTAAGGGGCATCGATCAACGTGTCCCGGAGATGATCCGGGACATCGCTTAGCCCAGCCAGCGGTTGTTCGAGGTGGAAGTCGGCCGCATGGACAAATCGGAACGGCCATTGCGACATGGGGAGCCTCCTTGCTCACGGAATGCGGGCTCGGCGGCGAGCTCCGGCGGTTCTCAATCCATAAGGAGCCCACCAAGTTGCGTAGTCTATACGCAATTGACGAATCGTCCTACAGCGATTCTGAGGAGAAGGAGGGGAGGGGCTTACTTCCGAGGAGGGGTGGCTTGGCGACTTGCGGGGGCTCGCTTTGAACCCTGGGTCGGTTTGCCCGGCTTCGTGGATTGGAGCGGTTTGCTTGCCCTGGACGATTTAGGGCGCTGTTGCTTGATGGCCGCGGCGTAATTGGGGTTCTCGGCTTGACCGGTCAGTTCATACAGGAAACGGCTGGGAATCGTAGGATGCGGCTTCCCCCATTTACGGCGGCTCAAGGCCAGCGAAAGCGTGAGACGCTTCTGTGCCCGGGTCACCCCCACATAGCAGAGCCGGCGTTCCTCGTCAATGGCCGATTCGTCGGCTTCCACTGAGCGGCGATGGGGCAAGACCCCTTCTTCCATCCCCACCATGTAGACCTCGGCAAACTCCAGGCCTTTGGCCGCATGGAGCGTCATCAGGACGATAGCGTTCTTGGCCAGCATCGTCTCCTTGTCGTCGTCGCCGGGAGGCGTCAGGGCGACTTCCTGGAGAAACCCGGCCATTGTCGGCTCGGGGGATCGATCGCAGTAGCCTGCCAGGGCATTGATCACTTCTTCGACTGCGGCCCAACGGGAGTCGCGGTCTTCTTGTTCTGTGTAGAGCCGGGCCAATTCGTTCTTGTAGCCAATCTCATGGATCAAAGCCCGGGCTACGTCGACGGGGGCTTGGTGGTTCAGTTGCTCGCGGTATCGGGTGATCAGCTTGCAGAACTTCTCGATGCCGGCAATCGCAGGGGCGGGGAGATTCTCCAACTTCCTGGCCTCCGGAAGTGTCTCCCAAATGGGCACACCTTGCCGCACCGCGCTTTCCAGCAGACGGGTCACCGTTGCCTGGCCGATGCCCCGTGCGGGCGTGTTGATCACACGCAGAATTGAGACTTCATCCCGGGGGTTGGCCAGCACCTTCAGATAGGCCAGGATGTCCCTCACTTCTTTGCGGTCGTAAAACGAGGTGCCTCCGACTAATACATACGGTAGCTTGGCCCGGCGAAGCTCCAGCTCGAAAGCTCGCGGTTGCTCGTTGGTGCGGAAGAGGATCGCAAACTCGCGAGGCTGACGGATATTGGCATGAATCCGCGACGAAATCTCCTCGACCACAGTCTTGGCCTCGGTCTCTTCGTTTTCGAACTGCAAAATTCGGGGCGGCTCCCCACGGAAGGTCGCTTGGAGGACCTTCTGATGGCGAATTTTGTTGAAGGCGATCAGCCGGTTTGCCCAGGTGATGATCTCGTAGGTGGAGCGGTAGTTGGTCTCCAACCAGACAACCTTGGCCTCCGGCCAATCCTTCTTGAAGTTGAGAATATGGGTTACTTCGGCGCCTCGCCAACCATAGATCGACTGGTCGTCGTCTCCCACCACGCAGAGATTACGATGCCCTTCGGCTAAGGCTTTGACGATCCGGTACTGGCTGCCGTTGGTGTCTTGATATTCATCGATCAGCAGATGGTCGAATCGGGCGGCCTCCTGGCGGCGGACCTCGGGATATTCGGCGAACAATTGTTCGGTGCACAATAGCAGGTCGTCAAAGTCCAGGGCTCCGGATGCCTTCAGCGTTTTTTGGTAGCGGCGGTAAGCGATCGAGCCGAGATGCTCTTTATCGGTTTTGGCGAGCGAGGCGGCCTGCTCGGGATGGATCGAGGCTGTCTTCCAGCGGCTGATCAGGTTGAGCAACTCGCCGGGACGCAGGGCGGTTTCGGGGACGCGGATCTCCCGCAACGCCGACCGGGCCACGCTCTCCTGGTCTCCCTGATCATAGATCGCGAAACTCGTGGGATAGCCCAGGTGGTTGATGTTGCGACGCAGAATGCGAACACAAAGCGAGTGGAACGTGGAGATCTCGGGCTTCTCTTCGCGTTTCTTACCGAGCAGCGAGGTCACACGTTCCTGCATCTCGCCGGCGGCTTTGTTCGTGAAGGTGACGGCGAGGATTCGCTCCGGACGGACGCGGTGGCGGATCAGGTTGGCAATCCGAAAGGTGACCACGCGCGTCTTGCCTGTTCCCGCCCCGGCGAGGACCAGGAGGGGGCCGGAAAGGGTGTGAACGGCGTCAAGCTGAGGTGGGTTCAAATCCATGGTGGCCGCAACGAGGCAAGATTTCCGCCCGGCAGTGGGGGCGATCGGAGCAAGCTATTGATCGTAAATTGCTGGAAACGCTAGCGGAAGGGGACCCTCGAACGGGAGCCGACCTTGCAGGTTCTCCAGCAGGGTCTTATACTTCATGGTTTGTTGTCTATAACCTCGGCATGGCCGCTGGGGTGAGTTGATCGGCAAACTCAAAAGGTACCGAGGATTATGAAAAGCGAAGAACGCCACAGGCTGCAAGAAAACGTGTTGGCGAAGTCGCTCAAGGGCGTTGTGGAAGCTATCACCCCTTATGCCAATGCCATTCTGGCAGTCATCCTGCTAGGGGTCGTCCTGCTTGGCGTCTGGAAGTGGTGGCAGACGCAGAGTGCCCATGCGGCCGCCAGCGCCTGGGAGGATCTGTACACTGCCATGGCAGCAAACGATACGGCTGCCCTTGATCGGGTCATGGAACAGAATCCGGGGACAGAAGTCGCTTCCTGGGCCGCCATTCTCACAGGCGATATGCACTTGACCTCCGGGTGTCAGGATTTGTTCACCAATAAGGCGACCGCCGGGCAACAGCTTCGCAAAGCCGTGGATAAGTACATGAAGGTCCGCAGCGAGAGCCGTACCCCCGCGCTTCGTGAGCGGGCCACCTACGGCCTTGGCCGAGCCTACGAGGCCCTATGTGGTACCCGTCAGTCTGAGGGGGAGATGAACAAGGCGGTGCAGGCTTACGAAGAGGTCGTCAAGAACTGGCCCAAGGAGACGTATGCCGGAGCCGCCTCGCAACGCTTGGCAGATTTGAAGGAAGCGAAAACAAAAGAGTTCTACGACAAGTTTGCCCAATACGATCCGCAGCCCGCCTTCACTCCGGCTAGTCCTGGTCAGCCGTTGTTCGACTCGAAAAGCCTGCCGGAGGGGGGGGCGGTTCCCGATTTCTCCAAGCTGATGAACGAAGGGGGCAAGAGCGATAAGGAGGCGGCCAAGCCAGAAGTGGATGCCGCCAAGCCGGCGGCGGATGACGCCAAGTCTCCCGCCCCCGAAACCAAGGGCACTGCGATCCCGGAAAAAGAGGCCAAGCCTGCGGAAACGGCGCCTGCGAAAGCCGACGACAAGAAATAGCTCCGGTGAGTGCCGGGATTCCGATTCAACACGCGACCGGTGAGCTTGTCCATGTGGGCGATCACCGGTCGTTGTTTTATGTGTTCAAACCTGCGAGAGTATGGCGTCCCAAGAACTCAACCTGTCCTCGGAGCCCAGCGAGCTCATTGTCCAGCCGACGGAGGCCGGTTGGCGCTTGGACCAGTTCTTGGCGCATTACTTTCCCAAGTACAGCCGGGTCCACTTGCGTCGCGTCATTACCGCCGGCGGGACGAAGATCGACGGCCAGGGAGGCAAGCCCTCTTATCGGCTCAAAGCCGGACAACGTGTCTGGATTGTGCTGCCCGAGATTCCACGCGAGGCACCCCAGCCCGAAGAGATCCCTTTGGAGATCCTCTATGAAGACGACTGGCTGGCGGCGATTAACAAACCGCCGGCGATGGTGGTTCATCCGGCGCGTGGGCATTGGTCAGGAACGTTGGCCAGTGCGCTCCAGCACCATTTCGGTGGGAAGCTAAGCTCCCTCGGCGGTCCCACTCGCCCAGGGATTGTTCATCGGCTCGATCGCGATACGAGCGGTGTGATCCTCGTAGCCAAGAACGATCAGGCCCATGGAAACCTGGGCGTCCAGTTCGAATCCCGAACAATCCAGAAACAATACTATGCCTTGGTCGCCGGCAATCCGCAGCGCGACCGTGACGTGATCGATCTTCCGATCGGGATGCATCCGACTCACCGCGAAAAGATGGCGATTCGCCGCGACGATCCGTCAAGCCGCGAGGCGAGGACGTTCTACGAGGTGGTCGAGCGGTTTGACGGTTTTGCGGCCGTGGCCGTTTCACCGAAGACCGGCCGCACGCACCAGATCCGCGTTCACCTGGACCACATCGGTTGCCCCGTGTTATGCGACAAACAGTATGGCGGCCGATCACAGATTACCCGCGGCGAGATCCGCCGCGATCCGAGCGACACGTTCGTGCTCATGGATCGTCAGGCCCTACACGCCCAGCGAATCCACTTCTTGCACCCGGCGACCGGCGAGCCGATCGAAATCGAAGCTCCACTTCCTCAGGACATGATCTCGCTGCTTGACGAACTGCGGGCCTATCGGCAGTTGTAGCCTGTCTGGTAGGTTTTGACGACCAGAACCTGATAGGGAACGCTCTCCGTGGCGTTCGGTCCTCTCCATCGCCCGGAACGTCATCGAGGGCAGTCCCTCCGTTTGTGGATCCTCCGCACAACTTGTGCGGGGCCTCGTTGGGGACGCTGCCCCATTTTCGCTCCGGGGGGCGATTACCCGCGAATTCTGCGGCAAAGCCCCCTTTGTAGGTCAAACGCCGAAGTCATTCTTCGACTGCCCCTTAGGGCGTGGCCCAGCCTGCAAGATCCGCCAGGCTATCATTGTTCCTTGAATTACCGGACCTGTCACGCGATACTGTCAGTAGTCCGAAGGTCCTTGTGGAACGATGTGCCTGAGCCCCGAAGAGACTTACCAATGCCACAAAACCCCGTGCTGTCCGCCCTCGTCTCGCACCGCCGTTCCAGCTCCTTGGTTGCTGCGTGTCTGCTGCTCCTTTTGGCCCCGGCCGTCATGCAGGAGATGGATGTGCCGGTGAACGATCTTTATGGGCTCCCGATCACGAAACTCGACTTGGCCCGGGAGGATCAATTCCACTGGACCGCGCCAGCCTATATGCTCCTTGCCGATGCGGTTGTCGCAGCGGTTGAGCGGGAGTTGCCCAAGCCGGTTGAGCCAAGCAATGCCAAGGAGTTGGCGGCCAAGAAGATCGAACAAGAGAAGGCCGTCGACGAGAAGTTTCACGAGTGGAAAGCCTCGCTCACGGCGGAGCAACGCACCTGGGAAGAGACGCTCGAAGCGTGTCTCGGCTCCTTCTACCTGCCGCTCTACAAACGCGACAAAGTCCTGGGTCGGGCCACGGCCTGGGACTACGTGAAGGACGACCCGAAGTTGCCCCGCGTGCTGCTCATCGGCGACTCGATCTCACGCGGTTATACGCTTGCCGTGCGCAAGGCCCTGGCCGGCAAGGTCAATCTCCACCGTGCCCCCGAGAACTGCGGCCCCACGGCCAATGGCTTGAAGAAGCTCGACATCTGGCTCGGGCGGGGCAAGTGGGACGTGATCCACTTCAACTTCGGTATCCACGACCGCAAGACTGCGCCAGACATGTATGAGGAGCGGCTGGAACAGATCGTCCAACGTCTCCAGGCTACCGGCGCGAAGCTGATTTGGGCCAGTAGCACGCCGCTTCCGGCCAAGAGTCCATATGACTCCGATGCGGCCATCGTCGAACGCAACCAGATTGCCGCCCGCGTGATGACCCGGCACAACATCCCGATTGACGACCTCTGCACCCACGCCCACCCTCGCTTGGCGGAATTCCAGAACCCGAACGACTGTCACTTCAGTGATTCGGGGTATGACTATCTTGGCCGCAAGGTGGCGGAAGAGATTTCGGCGGTGCTGGGAAAAGAGTGAGTTCTGCACCACAATCGGCATCGGATGCGAGGAGAGCAATGGAAGTAATCGAACCAGCCACGGTAGACGATATTCCCTCGATGGCGGATCTGCTGGCCATCCTGTTTACCCAAGAAGCCGACTTCTGTCCTGACCGCCAGAAGCAAATCCGTGGGCTGCGGATGATCCTGGAGACGCCGGCCGTCGGGCAAATCTTCGTTGCCCGGAGCAATGGCCAAGTGGTCGGAATGGTGAGCCTGCTATTTACGGTTAGTACCGCCGAAGGCGCGCCGGTATGTTGGCTCGAGGATTTGGTGGTCCGGCCTGACCATCGAGCTAACGGACTCGGAGGAAGGCTTCTCGATCAGGCCATTCGCTATGCCAAAGCCCAAGGGATTGCACGCATCACCCTGTTGACCGATCGGACGAACGAGCGAGCGATTCGCTTCTACCAACGCCACGGTTTTCATTCCTCCGAGATGCTGCCGTTGCGACGAGGGCTCTAGCCCCGTACCGTCACGGTTGGGGGCGGGGACGGA
>CAZLDQ010000023.1:18811-40519 GCA_964558295.1 uncultured Planctomycetaceae bacterium
CGCCCGCTTACAACCACAACACTGAACGCTCCGATGTGCGTTCCTTGTCGGCTGCAGTTCGTTGTTCCCGTCAGTGTCTCTCTTACTTGCGCCCGTTCAACGCGGCCATTACTCGATCCGTGATGGCTTGGATCAAAGCTTCCGTTTCTGGCGGAACCGCGGCACCGTTGGAGGCAGCGCTGTTGGCTGCCGGGGGGCTGGGCGGATTGGTCGAACATTGAGAAGCTCGAAACTGCGGTGGCGTAAAGGCGTGTGGCGATACGCCTGTGTCTTTCCAACTGTCACGGAAAACGTCATTGGCGCAGATGTCGCAGTTCTTCATCTCGCTGCGGGGATCTTTGAAGCCCCACTTGCTTTTCAGGTCCAAGAGGGCTTGGGCTTCCGGCTCCGTGAAGTAGTTGACTCGGCCGAGACTGCGAGACAGCATCAGGATGCGGCAGTACGCGTCGAGGATCTCCGTCCACCAGTAGGCCCGTTCCACGGTCTCGCCGTAGCTAACCGTGCCATGGTTGGCCAAAATGATGACGTTCGACTTGTGGACGAAGGGGAGAACCGTATCGGCAAATTCTTGACCGCCGGGAATCGCATACTTCGTGATCGGCACATCGCCGAGGAAGATCTCGACTTCGGGGATCACGCATTGCGGGACCGGTTCGCGAGCGATACCAAAAGCCGTGGCGTGCGGCGGATGGCAATGGACCACCGACTTCACCTCCGGCCGGGTCTTCATGATCGCCAGATGAAGCATGACTTCACTGGTCCGTTTGCGGTGTCCGGCAATCTGCTTCCCTTCCATATCGACCACACAAAGGTCGTCGGGTTTCATGAAGCCTTTGCAGATTTGAGTCGGCGTGCAGACAACCTCGTTCTCGCTGACGCGATAGCTGATGTTGCCGTCGTTGGCCGCGGCAAACCCCTTCTTGTAGAGGCGGTCGCCGATCTCGCAGATTTCTTGTTTGACTTTGTGCAGATTGATCATGGCTTACTCGATTACCTCGGGCCGGACTTGGACGGAATCCAAAATGGCCGCAATATAGGAGTCAATAGGCTTGACATCAGGATGAAACGGTTGGGCCGCTTCCCGGCCTTCGCTGAATGCGACACGGCAGCCGACGTCGGCGCCCAGCTCGTCGTAGGCGGTCAGGTCTTCCGCCGGCTCGCTCCCTTGGCCGGCCAAATCGGCCAGCGATAACGGCACGATCAGTTTGTAGCGTCCGCCGGCCAGGCAGGGGTGCCAGCGGTTCAGCGTGACCGTGCCAATGACTTCACCAATACGCATCAGCTCACCCTAGACGTTCCGAGAAGACTTTGGGACACGCGTGCTTCGGCTCCTGGTAGAACCGGCTGACAAGCTGTCGAAGCTGGAAGAGGCTCAGGGAGGCCGGGTTTACGACCAGCAAGTTGGCGCCGACCGCGGCTGTGTCGGCCGCTACCGTGCGAGCATCGAGTCCGAGTACAGCCCGAACACCCGCCAAGCGGTTGGCCAGACAAAGGCCCGCCGGCACATAGGGCGTGGCCAAAACACCAAGGGTATCCCCCTTCAGGTCCACGGCCAGGCGGTCCGTTGCGCGGATCAGGCAGTCGGAGGTTTGGACTTCCACACGGATCCCCTCGGGTTCCAGCGCGGCGCCCAGTCCCGCCGGGTCCATGGCGGCGTGGGTTACCATCAGGACCAGCCGCGCGCTGTCGCGGTTGGAGGACGTCGAGTTCTTCTGGCCGACGACCAAGGCGATGTTTCGGCGACGAAGCTCATCGCGGACCGCGGGCGTAACGATTGCCTGTGGGGGAACAATCAGCTTACGAATCCCAGCCAGTCGGTCCTTCAGTTCGGCCAGCGCAACAACGCGAGACCGAATCGTCAGCTCGCCCTCGTTAGTCGGCGGATTGGGACTTGCCGCAGCCGCGACCTCACAGGCTGGCTTCGACTCCGAGGGCGACAGTCCCTCGGCGCTGAGCTTGCCGTTCGGCGACGAAGCACCTTCGGGCGCCAGCCCCAGTTGGGCGAGCACCTCGCGAACGACGTCGTCGATGTTGATCGTCGGTAGGGCCATCAGTTGCTTCAATCCAAAATCCCGATTATCGCCCAGCGCACAGGCGTTGTGTTACTCCCGAGGAGCTCCTGGGTCGAACGCCCGTCGCTGGTGATCATTACGCTTTCCCCAGTTCCCGCCCCAAGCGAGTCCACGGCCAGCACCGGATCGCCGTCCGGTGTGCGTTGGTCCGCCAGAAGCGGCTGCACCACCAAAAGCTTCCACCCGTGCATCGAAGGATGCTTGACGGTGGCTACGGCGTTTCCGACCACTCGCCCGGTTAGCATTTCGGCTTTCCAAGGATTCGCAGGTTATCGATCATCGAGCAACGACGTTCCCGGGTGAAGGTCAGCGGCGTCGTAATGCCTTCCCCAGTGGGACCGGCGATCGAGAACGAGCAGTAACCCTCGCCGCCCAGGCCAAGCCCGGCCATACTGGGGCCGTTCTTGACGAAGATGGTCGTGTCGAGGATTTTCCCCATCTTCGTCATATTGTTGACGTTGTTGGAGTGGATGATCGCCGTGTGGCGGAATCCGTGCTCGTTTTGGCGAGCCAATTCGATGGCTTCGTCGACATTGCGGCAACGCACAAAGGGGAGGAAAGGCATCATCTGTTCGACGGGAACGAACGGATTGTTCGCGTCGGTCTCGCCGAAAACGACCTCCACGTCGGGCGAAATCGTCTTGCCCGCCGCTCGGGCAAGCACCGCAGCGTCTTTTCCGATAAATTCCTTCGCCGCCACGTCGTGCTTGTGTTCGCCTTCACCGACCGTGGTGATGGCCACTTTGGTCAGGGCCCCAATCTCCACCGCATTGAGCCGCACGGCGCCGGCTCGTTCCATTGCAGCCATCATGGCGTCGAAGACCTGCTCGACGACAAAGACCTCTTTCTCCCCGATGCAGAGAAGGTTGTTGTCGTAACCACAGCCGGCAATGATGCACCGGGCCGCCCGATCGAGATCGGCCGTTTCGTCGACGACCACCGGAGGGTTGCCCGGGCCGGCCACAATCGCCCGCTTGCCCTGTCGCATCGCCGCGCGAGCCACGGCGGGGCCGCCGGTCACGCTGATCAAGGCCACGTCGCGATGCTTGAACAGGACATCGGCCGTTTCCAAGGTTGGTTCAGGAATCACGCAGATGAGGTTGTCGATGCCGAGTTCCCGATAGATGGCCTCGTTGTAACGTCGCACGCCCTCGGCGGCGATTCGCTTGCCGCTGGGATGCGGGTTGACCACAACGGTATTGCCGGCGGCGATCATACTGATAGCATTGCCGGTGATCGTCGGGAGCGAGTGGGTCACGGGGGTGACGGCACAGATGACCCCGAACGGAGCATGTTCGATCACGGCCAGGCCGTGGTCGCCGCTATAGACCTCGCTGCGGAGGAATTCCACACCCGGAGCCCGTAAGCCGAGTGTCTTGAGTTTGTCGATCTTGTGGGCCAACCGGCCGATCTTCGTTTCCTCCATCTCCATCGTGCCGAGTTCGACACACTGGTCGATGGCGATTCGCCGAATGATGCTGATGATCTGCCGCCGGTCCTCGACGGTCATCATCGAGAGCCGTTCAAAGGCTTCCTGAGCTGCGGCGACGGCTTCGTTCGGATCGGGGAACAGCCCGAAGCGTCCCTCGTAGCTTTTTCCGGCCACCGGGGCCAAGGCGACGCCATTGGTCCCCAGCCGGTTCAGCACCTCCTGAACAACGTTACGGATAACAGCCTCATTCAATTGCATGGCTCAGTTGCTTTCCTCTGCACTGCAACGGGTTGCTCGCCGCAATGCAAAACGGACAAGGGATTTTGAATTTCTCCAAGGCTACAGTACGTCGCCGCCCTCTTTGGCGTATACGCAACGATGGTCCACGTGCACGGTGTCGACAATGCCGATAATCACCGTGTCAACGGGAAGATTCTTCGTTTCGGGAGTCAGTCGGGCACTGGAGCCCTGGCAGACCAGCACATACTCGCCCTCACCAGCCCCGACCGTGTCGACCGACACCAGCGTCCGGCCGGTGGTCACCAGGCGGCTGCGATCCTTCGGGTCGACCCGGTAGGGTTCGATGACCAGGAGCTTGCGCCCGGTCATGGCGTCGACCTTCTGGGTGGAGACCAGCGAGCCGGTTACCTTGGCAACAAACATCGCTAGCCCTCCAATCGTTGCTTGACCAATCGGGCAACAATCAACTCTTCATTCGTCGGCATGACCCACACCTGCACACGGCTGTGTGCTGCATGGATCGCGGCCTCGCCCTTGGCCGCCTCGTTAGCGGCTGGGTCGAGGACGATCCCCAGATCTTCCAGACCGGCGAGAACCTGGGCGCGGAAGCTCGCACGATTCTCGCCGATGCCGCCGGTGAACACGATTACGTCGGCCCCCCCCAACTCGACCAGATAAGCCCCCAGGTAATGCCGCACGCTGCCGGAAAAGACCTCGAACGCTAATTTGGCTCGGGCATCTCCCTTTTCCGCCGCCTCGGCGATGTCGCGCACATCGCTGCTGGTGCCGCTGAGCCCCAAGAGTCCGCTCTCGTTGGCCAAGATGTCCAGTAGCTCGTCCAACGTCTTGCCCGTTCGCTTCAACAGCACCGGCAGAGCGAAGACGTCGAAATCGCCGACGCGATTGTTGTGCGGCAAACCGCTTTGCGGACTCATCCCCAGGCTGTTGGCCACGCTTTTGCCGTTGCGAATTGCACACAACGAGCTCGATCCGCCCAGATGGCAGGAAATGACGCGCAGGTCGCTCCGGCCCAACAATTCGGCCGTCCGGGTGGCAATGTAGCGATGGCTGGCGCCATGGAACCCCCAACGCCGCACGAGATGCTTTTCCGCCCATTCCAACGGAATCGCATAATAGCGGTTCCGGTCGGGAATCGTCTGGTGAAAATCCGTTTCAAACGCGGCGACCAGAGGAATCTCGGGAAGCTTCTCGTGCAACAGCCGCATCGCCGCGATGTACGGCGGATTGTGGGCCGGGGCCACGGCGTTCATTTCGTCCATCGCATCGAGCAGGTCGTCCGTGACCAGTTGAACGCCTGATACCCTGCCGCCATGTACCGCCTTGAAACCAATCGCCGACACCTCCGAGGCGTCCTTCAGGCAGCCAGTCTTCGGATCGGTCAACTGGACCAGGCACTGGCGCACGGCCGCGGCATGATCGGGAACCTGGCGGTCTTCCACGGTTCGCTCCGAGCCGATCTGCACGGTGCACCGGCTCATCGGGGAACCGATTCGCTCGACCCCCCCCTTGGCGAGCTGACGCTCGTCGGTCATGTCGATCAGTTGATACTTGAAGCTCGTGGAACCCAGGTTGGCGACGAGTATTTTCATGGCTTCCGTCTCCTCCTTGCCGCGACTGGCAGACTGCCCCGGGCGCGGGCGTGTGCATGATCCTTCCGCGGTCAGCGTTAGGAGAGATAGGCCGTGAACACGCCTTCGGCCGGACGAGGAATGATGTGGCTGGCCACGAGTTCGCCGACGGACGAGGCCGCTTTGGCGCCAGCCTCCACGGCTGCGCGGACGCTTCCCACATCACCGCGAACGACGGTCGTCACCAACCCACCGCCGATCTGAATCCGCTTGACAATCTCCACATTGGCCGCTTTAGCCATAGCGTCGGTTGCTTCGACCAGTGCCACGAGGCCCTTGGTTTCCAGAAGTCCAATGGCGTCTTGCATCGTTGTATCCCTTATTCGTGATTGTTCAGTAGAAAGATGGTTGGGAGCAAATTCCAGCGAGTGATTTCAGGTCGCGGCCTTCTTCTCGCTCTTCTTGATTTCTGGTGGCAGAACCAGCGCGATGTCTTCGTGCGGACGCGGGATGACCTGCACGCTCACGACTTCGCCGATCCGGCTGCCCGCGGCAGCACCGGCGTCGGTGGCTGCTTTGACGGCGGCCACATCGCCCGTGACAAACACGCTAACCAAGCCGCTGCCCACCTTATCCCAGCCAAGGAACTGGACGTTGGCCGCCTTCAACATCGCATCCGTGGCTTCGACCAAGGTCACGAAGCCCTTGACCTCGATCATGCCCAGCGCTTCCGCTACTTTTGCCATAGTTTGCTACTCCCGAAAAGAAAACAATTGGTAGGAGAATCGTTCACAATGCACCGGGCAGGCCCGGTTGACACACAACATAGGCTTGGAGATATCCCGAGTCAGGGCTTGTAGAGCTCGACCCGTTCGGCGTGGTCTAAATCGGCAGCGTTTCCCTCGTCGGTATCGAGATGGACCTCGAGCTTGATCCCTTCTTCGACACGGACAAGCACGTTTTCAAAGATCGTTCCACAGGGGGACGTGACCCGGAGGTTCATTTTGTCGCCGGTCTTGACGCCGTAGTAGGCCGCGTCACTCGGGCTCATGTGGACATGCCGCTCGGCGCGAATTACGCCTTCGGTGAGTTCCACCGCGCCGGCGGGGCCCACCAGCACGCAACCAGGGCTGCCCTCGAGCTTGCCGCTGAGCCGGACCGGCAGATCGATCCCCAAGGAAATGCCATCGGTAAAGGCCAGCTCCACCTGGCTCTTGGGCCGCGTCGGTCCGAGAATTCGCACAGTCGGCAACATGCGCCGCCGGGGGCCCACGACCATCACCGTCTCTTCGGCGGCAAAAAAACCGTCCTGATAGAGCGGCTTGGCGGGCGTCAGCTTGCGCCCGGGGCCAAACAGCTTTTCTACATGCTCGTCGGACAAATGAACATGCCGGGCGGAGATGCTGACCACAAGATTCGGCTTGCCCGGTGGGCCGCCAACCTGCGCAAGGACGATCTCCCGAACAATCTGTTCTATCGTGCTGCGGTCAAGGGGAGGAGCAATGCTCATGGATTGCCTATCCTTCTAAAGTCCCACTCATCCGTTATCCGCCGGTTCGGCGACGAACAACTCCACGCCCGCGGCCTGGAGCTTGGTGCGCCAGTCGTCGGGAATCCCGTTGTCGACGACCAGCGTATGGACCGCTCCGAGGTCGCAAAGGCGAACCAGGCTCTGGCGGCCGAACTTCGAGCTATCGACCACCACGATCACGCGATCGGCGGCCTTCATCATCGCCCGTTCGGTCTCCGCCAGGAGCATATTGTTGTTAAAAAAACCCTCGTCGTGGACGGCCGCCACGCTGAGGATCGTCTTTCTCACACGCAACGAGGCGATCATCGTGTCGGCGATCGGCCCGAGGGCCACGCCGGTCCGCGGGCAGATGTTGCCGCCGATCATCACCAAATCGCTGTTCGTGTCGGAGGCGAACAAGTTCGTCACCGGAAGCGAATTCGTGACCACGTGCAACCGCCGGCCGACCAGCAACCGAGCGACCTCGTAGGTCGTACTGCCTCCGTCCAACAACAACGTGTCGCCATCGTCAATCAGTTCAACCGTTCGCCGGGCTACGATCCGTTTCTGTTGCCAACTGGTCGTCTGCCGGTCATCGTAGTAGGGCAACTTCGGCGATTCGCCGGCGTAAAGCACGCCGCCGTGGATTCGTCGGGCCGTCCCCTGATCTTCCAGCTGTTCGACATCCCGTCGCACGGTCGACTCCGAAACCTGCAGTTCCTCGGCCAGCTCGGGCAACGAGACAAAACGTCGCATCCGCACCAGTTCCATCAGGCGATGACGGCGTTCTTCGACCAGCATTTCGCGTCGTCCTGAGCTTGAACCGACCTGCGTACTCACCAAGTATTACCTGAAGCGTGATAGATTGCAATCACCAACTTTCAATTTCGTGAAAACTTTCTGTCACAACCTTGCAATTTTGTTGGCAAAAGGTGACAGGAATCTGACGCGGTGCTCGTAAGTGATTGTGCGGCAATGGCTTGCAATCTGTAACGATTGGCCAGTTTGGGCAAACATGCCTCGACGTACCGCGCATGTCGCTTTGGCCGATTGTTACGGCTTCCAACCCTTGACATCGGCTGTTCACGGGGTAACCCCAAAGCGGATTCTGAAAGGAATGCGACGCTGTTGTGCTGACTAGATGCTTCCCCCCTCTGATGTGGGTGCAAGGTTGATCTCGTTGACAACTCTGGAGTTCCGCCGCAGAGAGCATTTGTGCAAGATCGACAGGCGAGAATTGCTGTCGTGTCACGGGTGTGGTAAGGTCGAGGGGCGACGGGAAGACTTTCCGCTTCCCGAGCATCCTCGCCCCGATTTCCAGCGTGCCGATTGGATCAACGTCAACGAAAGCCGGGTGTTTCGGTTTGATAAGAAGAACGCCGGGCTGGCGAGCGTTTCGGACGCTATCCGTGCGGCTTGGCGGTTGTGTTCGTCGTGAAACGCCGGTCAGGACTGTGAGGAATCGTCGAGGAGATGTTTGCGGAACTGCAATTGTCAATCGCCTGTGGAAAGGAGTGCTTGACCATGTCGGATATGACCCGCCGTTCTTTCGTGAAGACTTCGGCTGCGTTGACGGCTGGTGCTGCGATGTCCAGTCAGACGCGTGGCGAGCCGGTGATTGTCGGCTTCGATCAGACCAAGACCGATTATGACAAAACGCAAGTCTGGAAGCCGTTTTCCGATCGCAAGATTAAAGTCGGGTTGGTCGGCTACGGTGCATGCAAGTTCTCCGCGGCCTTTGGATTTCAGGATCACCCGAATGTTGAGGTGGTGGCCGTCAGCGATTTGTTCCCCGATCGTTGTGCGGCGTTGGCGCAGGCCGTCAAATGCCGGAAGACCTATCCTTCGCTGGAAGAAATGGTAAAGGATGACTCGATCGAGGCGATTTTCACGGCCACCGACGCCCCGTCGCATGCCAGACATTGCATCTTGGCCCTGAATCACGGAAAGCACGTTTGCACGGCCGTGCCGGCCTTCTGGGGTGATATGGAGGATGCCGAAAAGCTCCTCGAATGTTGCCGGAAGAACAAGGGCCTCGTCTATGCGATGTTCGAAACCTCCTGTTTTCATGACGACCTCTACGCGATGGAGAAGATCTACGCCGCCGGCGGGTTTGGCAAGATCATCTACTCCGAAGGAGAGTATTGCCATACGCGCAAGCCGGGGGCGCCGGCGATTCCCTCGTACAAGGACTGGCGTCGCAACGGCAGCCCGATGTGGTATCCCACCCATGCGACGGCCTATTATGTGGGCGTAACGCACGGCAGCTTCACCGAGGTCTCTTGCCAGGGGATTCTCCCCTTCGACAAGTCCCAACGGGTGCCCAACGCGATTGGCAACGTGTTCCAGTCCGAGATCGGCCTGTTCCGCACCAGCGAAGGCGGCATGTCACGCATGATGGTCTGTCCGGCGTATGGAAAATACCTGGAAGCCGGCCGCGTACGCGGAGAGATTGGAGGTTATGACCTGGAGTACACGGGTTGTGACGAAGGAAAGCGGATCGTGGCCAAGCTGGGGGCTCAAGTCAAGAAATACGCTCTTCCACCGGGCGTTTCCCCCGGCGGGCATGGCGGATCGCATGGCTATCTTTCCGACGACTTCATCGACTCCATTTTGCGCGGCCGCAAACCGGCGGTCGACGTGATCGATGCGTTGAACATGACCGTTCCCGGTTATTATGCGCACCTTTCCGCCACAAAAGACGGCGAAACACTGAAGATTCCGCAGTATTCCTTGTGAACCGGCCGGCCGGTCGTCGCGCACGATGAAGATTACGTAACTCCGCCGGGAGCAGTACCCTTCGATCACCGGGCGGCGGCCGCCGACGCTCCGGGCGGCACGAACCCGCGTAAGCTGCCGGTCGGTCGCGTCCTCGTCGCATTTTTCCGTTGGATCAGATTGGGAACGGCCCCTCTGGTGGTTCTTTGCCCGAAACCTCTGGTTGGGCAGCACCGGCTCTATTGGGCTAAACTCGTGGGAGCACCTTTCCGCAACTCGTGGAGCATTTCGAGCAGGTTCTTGACAAGGATTACCGAGGCGTCTTCCTGCACGCGATTCGAGCCCAGCCACGTTTCATAGCCGCCGAGCTTATGCTGTGCGGGAGTGGGCAAGTAACCGTTACTCCCGTTGGCCAGACCGATAACCATGGTGCATGGCAACGGGCTGCGTTTCTTCAACTCCAGACCGATTTCCGCAAACGCTTCGAAGGGAATCGTACACACGCCGAGGTCGCCAATCGTGAGGGCCTGTACCGGTACAGTGATGGTTTCCGAAGCCTTGGCCAGCTCCAACGTGCGACGTGCGTAAGCTTCCGCCAGGCGTGGGAGCTTGTCCCGTTCGGCTTGATCTTTCACGGCAAGCACGGCCTCTGCCGCGGCAATTTGCTGCTGCGTTGGGCGACGCAGCTTGAGAGTCACCTGCCGTTGGAGCATCCCCAGCCGTACGTCCTGGCGATGGACGCCGATCGTGGCCTGTGCCCGGCATGCCGCGTCGGCGACCTTCGTAGCCACCACCTGAATTTGCTCGAACGGCTTGCGTGGCGGGCGTTTCACCAGGAACGGAATATTGTTGATGTCGCCCGAGGTCCCATTGGACAACATCGCCACGAAGTCGCCGCCGCCCATGCGCGATTGCATCACCCGGGCAAACTCTCCAAAGTAATCCGCCGAAATCATCCCCTCCGGTACGTGCCCCACGTAGTGCAACGAGTAGTTGGCCAAGAGGGCCAGCGGCTTCCCCGACTTGGCCTCTACGACCGAGAGGATCGTCACATCGGGATCAGTTGGCCCGGCCGGTCGGTCGAGCACCTCGGGATTGGTGCCGGGATTCGTACGCACCTGATCCATCTGACCAAACGGATTGGGCTCCATCTTGCCCGGCTTGAGAAACCAGCGACGGCAGAAGACCTCTTCCGGCAAAGGACTCGCCGCGGCGCCCACTCCAGCGGGACGCAAGGCCGCGTGAGCGCGAACGATCGACTCCGCGATTCCCGCCACCAGCAGCTTCCGATAGGCCACCTCCGGTGCAGGGCCGCGTTTCACATTGGAAGGAGGACTGGTGTGGGTATGCGTAGACGATACCAGCATCTTCTCCACGGGAATCCCGCACTGCTTCGCAGCAAGCGCCTTGGCCTCGTCACAGACTTCTTGCGCTACCTGAAGATTGTCGACCACCACCAACGCCACGCTCGTCGTGCCGTCGTCGAGCACCAACGCACGGGCGTGAAGTGGATCATGCACCTTGTCGACCAGCCGGGGCGTAAAGAGCCCCGGCATGTTGAGGGGGAACTCTTGGGGCGTGATGTCCACGGCCGCCGCTCCCGCACGCAGGTTCGTCGCTGCCTTTTCCGCCGCCTGGGACGATACACAAGAAGCTGCAAACAACGCCACGAGGAGAAATGTCTGTTGCATGGTGGGCCTCGAATCAGGTGGGGATGGAGAGGATTCAACCGGGAACACACCAGACGACCATCATTCTGTGCGACGGCGAGCGGTGGTGTCAACGACACCTTGCTCCCAAGCACACAAAACGCTGGTCCGACGGACTCCCAGCCCCAGGCGAGGACTCGTGCTAATGGGTTTTGACGAACACAACCTGGTGGGAACGCCCAACCACTTCTCTCTCGGTGGCCAAAAATTACCCTCGCCATTTGGTTTGCCGGAAGATAGGCTCATGGATGGTAAACCAACGTGGCACCCAACGTGTTCAACGACAATTCGGCAAACCCCAAGACGGCAAAAAGCCATGGACCTCGTCATGCACAAACAACAGTGCACTACAAGCAGGCCAACCAATCTGCTACGGTTAACGGTGGCCGCTTCACATGCTGTTGTTTCGTTCCTTAGGAGACTCGATGTTTTCTTGTCGCCCCGCGGCGGCGGCAAGGGGGCTGTGATTCCCCCTGGCGAATCCTGCCCGCAACGAATGTTCGAATGTGTTGACGAAAAACAGGTGATCCGGAAACGTGATCTTCCCAAGCCACTTGCGGCACCCTCGACCTTGGAGGCCACGGTTCGCGAGCCCAACCGGCTGGCTCTTTGGGCATTTCCATTGGGACAAAAGGGAGGTTACAATCAGGAATTGGATGGCCGAAGTCCCGGAACGATAACCCGACATCTGACAAGAACCCAAACCAAGAACCCAAACGGTATGACCATGCGTGCTTTCCATTTCAAGAAAACCCTCCTCTGTGCCCTGCTTTTCGTAGGTGTGGCGACGACGGCCGAAGCGGCTGAGTTCTTTCAGGTGCGCGGCGGGATTCCGAACAGCCAATACTATTTCAAGGCGAACCTTGTCGGGAATCAGTATCTGTTTTTCCTGGGCGACTCCGTGCTGGCCGGTACAGGGTTGAAAGATGCCAGTCTGCGTTACTCCGCCCAAATGGTGAAAGGTTTTCAAAAGCACTTCCCCGAGGCGACGATCATTGAAACCCGGCACTCGCAGCCGGCCGGCAGTTGGTTTGGGCTCTATCGTGCGAGTCGGGGGCAAGCGGTTTTTGGCGAGGTGATCTGTAGCGGCCATCTGGCGATCCTCGATTTCGCCGCCGGCGACCGGAACGCCGACATCGAGCAGGTCAAAACGTCGCTTGAAGGACTGGTCCGCCAGATCGTCCTCTACCGCCCGACTCATAGCCAGATTCTCGTCTACACGCTGACGCCCGAGATGCTTGAGGCCTATCGGGCGGGCAAGACGCCTGAGTATATCCGGGTTGGTGAACAGATTGCCGAGCACTATGGGATTCCCAGTCTGAATCTGGCCCAATACGCAGCCGAGAAGATCCTCGCCGGAGAGATTTCCTTCGACGCATTCTCGGCCGACGGCGTCAATCCGACCGATGCGGGGGCGAAGATTTACGCCGAGGCGGTCGCGACATTCGTCGACGCGCTGATGGCCGCCTATCCCGTGCCTGACAAACCACAGCGGCGCACGCTCCCCGCCCCCTTGTTCCCGGAAACGGACGACAACGGCCAGATCGTCGCGTATGAGCATCCGTCGGTCAAGCAGACAGGTCGTTGGAAGTCGGGGCAGACGAGCCCGATCGGCCCGTTCCGCCATCTGTTGGTTTCCGATGAGGTCGGCGCCACGTTGACCTTGAAATTCAAAGGTTCGGAAATCGGCCTGTTGGACGTCGTTGACAAGGATAGTGCCGACTACCAGTACGCTGTTGACGGTGCCCCGCTGCGTAAACTCCCCGCCCCCAAGGATGTGGCTGCTCCCACGATGCGCCCCGTTTCCCTGGCCAAAGGGTTGGACCGGAACGCCGAGCATGAGCTGGTTCTGAAGGTCGCTTCGCCAGGCGTCGCACGCATGGGCGGTTTTCTGCTCAATGGGAGCGTGGCCGATCCCTTTGCCGGGATGACCACCCTGGAGCGGATCGATGCGATCTACGCGGCGATGGACCCGATCGCCTATGAGCCTCCGGCCGGGCGGTTTGCCAACATCCCCCGCACGATGAGCAAACTGCGCAACGGCGGCGAGCTGCGCATGGTCCTCTTGGGCGACAGCATCATGGGCAACACCTCGGCTTCATCCTTCGACTTGTTGCTGATGCGCGACTATCCGAAGTGCAAGATCGTCAAGATCGCTTCGTTGCGAAGCTCCACCGGCTGCACCTACTACAAGGACGAGAATCGTGTCCAGGACTACGTGCTTAAGCACAACCCGGATCTCCTGGTGATCGGCGGCATCTCCAACCGTGGTGACGCCGAAGCGGTCCGCTCCGTGATCCGCCAGGTGCGAGCCCAGAAGCCGGATACGGAAGTGTTGCTCCTCACGCCCGTCTTCGGTGCAGTACGTGATGAACATATCCGCACGTTCACTCGCGAGATTGACACGACGACGAGCAATTTCCGCTACAACATGCAGAAAGTTGCTGCGGAAGAGAAGTGTGCTTTCTTCGACATGACCGGCCCCTGGTGGACGTATATCCAAGAGAGCGGCAAGACCTACGGCTGGTTCATGGGCGACGCCGTCCATGCCAACGCCCGCGGCTGCCAGATCATCGGCCGGCTGCTGGAGATTTGGTTCAAGGAGTAGTCGGAAGATCGGCCTCGCAGATTACGCGGAATCCAACGTCATACACCGGACGGCATGCCGGATACGCTTGACGAAAAGCCGAACGGCAACGATCCGGTCGATCATACCAAGAGCCGCCGCGCACGACCTTCTTGACGTCAGAACCAGGTTGCCCGGGCGGCTCCGCATCAGAATACGGATAAGGGCGGTAGTCCGAACGGGTCCACTCCGCCACGTTTCCGTGCATGTCAAACAAACCAAACGGATTGGGGCGATAGCTTCCTACGGGAGCGGAGACCCGGCTTCGGTCATCGTAGCGTGTGTCGGCCGGACGCCAGGGGGGAAGTACGTCCGCACGGGAAGACTCGCCGAGGAGTTCGATCACTTGGTGGCTGGCGTCAGAAACGTTGGCGTATGGGGCAAAATCGGCGTTGGGCCCGCCGTACCAGAGGGGCGTGCTCGTGCCGGCCCGGCAGGCGTATTCCCACTGGGCCTCGGTCGGCAGCGTAAACCGTCGACCCGTTTTCTCCGAAAGCCAACGGCAGAAGTCCATGGCCCTGTTCCAGGAGACTCGCACAACCGGTTGTTGCGGACTTGCCAGCGTTGCTCCACGGCTGCCTGGCCCGAACTTCAGGAAATCACCATGCTCCAGACGGCTGTCATGGCTGGCATCGAACAGGGAAAACTGCTCGTTGGTGACCTCACAACGGGCCATCCAGAACGGCTTGTCGATCCTCACGCGGCCGGCAGGCTGCTCGTCCGCGTAGCCCCCGTTCTGTCCCATGACGAATTCGCCCGGTGGGATCAGGACCATTGCCAGGGAAACGCCGTCGCTCAACGGGATCGAAAGGCTAGGCAACTCCCGGGGGGCTGGCTGGGGCGGTTGGATCACCTCGGGCGGGTTCAAACGTCGCTTGGCTTCAGCCATGGCGTGCGAGGCGGGCGTTTGGAGGGGGATCGGCTTCGGCTTGGCCGACGGATAGACCACCTCGGGATCATCGTCCATGCCCGTATAGCGTTTCCGTGTCTCGCGTCGACGCCTCCACTGCCGGCGGGCCTCATCGCCGACGATCTCGGTCCAGTTTCCGTGAAACGGCGCACCAAGATCGATCCAAGTGATGAGTCGATCACGGCTCTCGGCATCCAGGGCGACGCCATAGTGCCCTTTTTCCAAGAGTTGCACGAGCCGGGTCGTGTCGGCATGAAACTCCCAGGGCGGCAGCACGTAGATGTCGCTTTCCTTCGTGGGAGTCCGCACGAATCGGCGGAGTTGGTAATAGGCGAGACTGAAGCGGGAGGCTTGGTTGATTCGGTTGTTGTTCGCGAGCATGGGAACCGCTTCCCCGTCGACGAAGCTGGGGATTTCAAGCCCGTCGGGCCTCGCCTTGCCGTCATGGCAACCGACGCAATAGCGGTCCAATACCGGCTGGACCTCGCGGCGGAACGCAAAGCCGCGCGGCGGCCCATGCCAGGGCGTGATCTCTGCCGGCGGGTGGGTGGCGGCGATGGACGGCTGCCGTGGCGGGGTCGTGTTTTGCGGCTCATGACAACCGACGCAGGAAACCATTTCCCCCGGCATTGCGGTGAACCAACTCCGCATCAACTGCACGGCCTTCCCTTCGGAGTCGAGCGGCTGAATCGCAATCGGCGTATAGGCCGGGACCAGGAACCTCGCCGAGCCGTCTTCGTGGACGGGCACAGTGCCCAAGACGATCTTGGGATCCCACGGGCCGTCCAGCCCGATACTGTGCGGTTCCGCCCCCATGCCCTGGTAGGCAAAGTGGTAAGTAATCAGCCGCAGATGTTTCACCGTTCCACGCGGCACCCCTTGCAGGCCTCCGCCGCGATAGACATCGGCGACAAACACCTCGGCGTCACGACGTGCCGGGTTGATCTTGTCGGGGATCGTGGGGGGCGCGGAAGTCTTTTCGAGTGGGATCGGCTCCAGCAGCGCATAGCCCGGTTCTTCGCGAAGCAACACCAGGTTGTCGAACACATCGACAAGGTAAATGCCCCACAAAGCGTCGGCCGAGGGCTTGCAGGAGACAAGGAAGTATTTCTCGCTCAAAGGGAAAGGATGCAGGAATTTCGGCCAGCTCTGAGCGATAGGCAGATCGAGCATTACCGGTTCGACCTTGCGCCCGTGCCCGGGAATCTTCTGGATGGCACCGCTCGCCTCGGAACGGCCCAACGCCGGATCGAACACGACGAGATCGCCCATCCGAGGAAGATCGTGATGCCCACCAACAACGGCGACCACCTTGGTCGGATGTCCGGGGATCGGCCGAGCGTAGAACATCGAAGCGGGCCAGTAGGAATTGCTCCCATAGTATTCCATCTGTTCCGTGCCGTCCGGGTTCATATGGAACAGGATCCGGGAAAAGGCATGTGGAAGATCGGTGTATTCCCAACGCAAATACAATACCCGGCCGTTGTTGAGCACCGTGGGACACCAGTCGTGGTCCTGGTCTACGGTGAGCTGGCGAATCCGGCCACTGGTTTCCAACAGGTAGAGATTCGAGACATGGTCAGAACCGTTGGTACAGGGAACGCCAGTGAAGCAGGCCGTCGAACCGAAGACAATCCGGCCGTCGGGCAGATAGCAGGCGTCGTAGTTGTCCACATCGGGCTCGCGGATCAGCGGCAGTTCGTGCAACCGGGAGCCGTCAGCTTGGATCTCGAACACCTGCCATCGATTGTGAGATCCAGGCATCGAAAAGAGCAGCCGGTCGGCATCGTAGTGAAGGTCGACATCGCCGACAAACCGCCCCCCCTCAGGACGATAGAGGGGGGTGAGTCTCCCCTCAGGTCGAACTGGCGAGAGGACGGCGATCTCGTTATCGTAGCCGGTCGGCGGAATGCTGGAATTGCTCGCGTAATTCATGGGCAAGCCGAGTTGGTTTGCTCCTCGCTTGACGAGCAGGAGCCGCGAGAAGTCCAAGAGTGGATTGGCCAGCAGTGCCTCGCGCCGGAGTTGGTCGAATTGCCGGGCAAGATCGGCCATTTGCCTTGCGGTCTCGGCAGAGTCGCTCGATGGCGATTGGAGAAGCTTCGTTTGTGTCGCTTTGAGCGAGGCAAGCCGTTGGAGATAAATTTCACCAAGAGGGTAACGGTCGAGAAACGTATCCATCAGGTCGCGGATCGCCAGTTCCAGCGACCGCCATTGATCCTCGGATACGGACGTCGTGCCTCTGTCCGCCGTTGCGGCATCGTCTGTTGGCGCGGAGAGTGGCTGCCACTGTTTTGGATTGCCCAAGTAGGTCACAAGATTCTTCGTCAAACCTTCAAAGTTCTGCCGATACGGTTCGGGTGCCTCGGCGTACAGCCGGCCCAGTTGCCATCCCATCACGATGATCCGGCCTTTGCCGAGGTCGTACTCCAGCAAGGGAATCTCTGGGCCGCCAGGCGTTTGTGCCAGGAGACGTCGTTGGACAGAGCTTCCCACCGGGCTGAAGCGAGCAAATGCGGGATAGACGGCGTTGCTCATCCAGAGCACCCCGTGGTCCAGTTTCAAATTGCGGAAGACAGGATGTTTCGGGGCAAGGGGGACGAGGCCCGCCTGACCATAATCATCGTCCGACTGCATGGCCTGAACTCGGATCGTATCAAGCTGCAACGTATTGACGAGACTCGCTGCGTTGCCGGAGAGCAGGAGCCCGCCGCCACGATGAACGAACTCTTTCAGTACGGCCTGGATCCGGTCGTGACGAAGCAGGGCTGGGTACCGCGTTTGTTCGGCTTCGTGGTACCATATGACGCGAAAACGATCGAGGCGGACCGGTTGTCCGCTTACATCGACGAGTTCCCCATCTTTGTTGGGAAGAATTGCTGCTGCCTGAGCCAGTCGTTTGGCCAAGGGAAGGACCCGATCAGATTGTACTGCCAGCCGGTCCTGCACGCTGCACGTCATGAGACAGCCGACGTCGGCCGAGGACTCCATGCTCTGCACCGGCGTGGTAGCCAACGCTGGCAGAATCACCAATACGCAAAACCAGGAGTGTCTCCACGTTCGGAACATGGCTTCTCTCGCATTG
This sequence comes from uncultured Planctomycetaceae bacterium, assembly GCA_964558295.1. Taxonomy (GTDB): domain Bacteria; phylum Planctomycetota; class Planctomycetia; order Pirellulales; family Thermoguttaceae; genus JBDKTH01. Next base: position 36,703 of record CAZLDQ010000023.1, read on the forward strand.
GTTCTTCGAGATGGCTTGTTCCTGTCATCCTATCCGGTTCTGATCGACAACTCCAGAGTCTTTCTATGTCAGACTGCCACAAAATGGGGTGGCCGGACTTTTTGTCTACCCCGCGACCTGGCGGTTATTGGGATGAGAGTCAACCGGCGGGGACGCTTAACGCGGGAAGACCTCCGCCTCTAGCGTTCCGCGTGCTGGTACGGTTCGGAGTCGTCGATTGTGGATCGTCCGTCTCGCGGCAGGTCAATGGAGAGTGCGTTCGTAGAGCGGGCGGCACGCGTAAGTGTTGCCGTGCTGACGGGCACGGGGCCGGTGACGAGTTCAGGAACACTGAAGGTCTTGATGAACGAGTCGTAGAATTCAGGATCGGCTTGTGGAAGGACCAAGGGCTTGTGGGCTTGGCCTGTCGGGTCGATGTAGCTCAGGTAACAACGGGTGAAGGGGCCGTCCCCTCGTTTGCTGCTGAAGGCGATCCAGCGGGAATTGCTTGACCAGGAGTGCCATGACTCGGAAAACTCGCTATTGATCGGCGGTTTCGTGTAGGTCCCCTTTTTCAGGTCCAGTAGATACAGGTCGCTTGTCGGCTGGAAGGCGGGAAAACATCCGTAGCGGCACATACAAAACAAGAGGAACCGGCCATCTGGCGATAGCCGCGGCAGGAGGATGCTGAGTCCCGTCTCCTTGGCTGAGAGAACCGTCTCAGGAGTCCCCCACCGATCCGTCTCAATGTCGTAAGAAATTCGCATCAAGTCATACTTCACCTCGGCGTAACGCGCGGGGGGGACCGTATTGCGGTCGGTCCAGAGCAGCGGCGCGCGGCAGTAGTAAAGCCAGCGTCCATCCGGCGACCATGTGGGGTAGGTCGCCAGATGCTTCTCATCGGAGGCTCCGGGAACCCGTTTAGACTCTCGCCTGTCGATTCGGAAGTAGAGTATTGCCGACTCCAGATCGACCACGTCGCGGATCTCTGCCTCAGCGGTGTGAAAAAACTGCCGTACTTTGTTGGTGGAGTAGGTTGCCAACCGGCCGCTAGGATGCCATGCGGTGTAACCGAATGGCGTCCCCAACTTCGTCACGCGGCCATCGTGCGCCAGGATGGTCGCCTTTTCCGACGAATCGCCGCGGATGCCAATGAGCATCCGCTGTGGGTTATTCTGCGCAAAGCTGTGGCAGTTGACGCAGGCGTCTCCGAATCGCGTGCCGTCCAATACAGGCGATTCCGTGAAGGTTGTCAGATGACGCTGATAGACGCCCACGTCGAGCCACTTGTTGTGGACCGGTGGAATCAGGCGATAGACAAGGTACGGGTCGATCGGGTCTGTGGCCACGCGGTTGACAATCGTGTCAAACCGCGTCCAACGGCCATCCACCTCGGCGTAGACGTCCCACCGCAGTTCCTTGCCTCGATTGCCGTTCAATAGCGTTTGCCAACGTTGCGGCGGGATGGTGATCGTTGGCGTGTGGCTTACGATCTCGATTTCCTCGCCCGCCTGTCCTTGCATTCGGACGAAGAACCGCTGGCCCTTCTCCCGAACGGCGAAGTCTAACGGGGCGATGTTCGGCGGTAAGACGATCCCCATGTAGTCCGGGCTGATCTGTGGCGGACGCAGGATTGCTTGGGCCTCCTCCACCGCGGGCCGTTTCGTATGGAACACCCACCACGCGATTGTCACGGCTACCGCGACGGCTAACGTGGCCGCAACTTTGATCCGAGATCGGGAGTAGCAATTCCATTGCATTGTGTCACCGTCCCGATACGCCGTAGGTGAAATAGAAAAAGTACGAATCGCCCAGCCCAGCTTCCAGAGCGGCCAGCGCCGCCTCTTGTGGGCTCGTTCCCCGGGCCGTGATCCGTTGGAATTCCTGGAATCGTTGAAGAGTTTCGGGGGCGGGTTCGAATCCGGAGACCTGAGGGGGACGGTTCGACGACAGGGCGTGGATCACCATCGCTTCCTGGTAGTGTCGGGGAACTCGCGGATAGGAAAAATCCTTCAGACGCGCGAGGTTGGCCACAACTTTTTCCGGCATTCCGTTGCTGAGGTAGTGGGCCATGAGCAGTTCGAACGCCATTTGGTTATGCGGGTTTTTTCCCAAAAGAAGCTCCAGGATATCTGGGAAACTTGTCCCCTGGGCGATGCTATCTTGCGAGGGCATGTTCTCACGGATTTGCAAGGTCCGTCGGTCGTTTTCCAGCGACGGGTCGGCCTCCAATTGGTGAAGCATTTCCCGGGAGGTTTGGCCATAGAACATGTGTTTCGCCAGTGCGTTGAGAAACAACTTTGCCGTGTGCGACTGCCCCTTGACGAGATGGATCATCGCCAATTGTCTCAGGATGGCCGGATGCTCGCCCGCAGTAGCCAACGCTTCATAGGCACATCGCTGGGCAAGATTCACCTGCCCGAGGTCCAAGAAGAGACGGCTCTCTTGATAGAAGGTGCCCAAATCCGAAAGCTCGTTGGGAGTATTAAACAAGTCCACGCCGGGCCGTTGGGGATAACGGAACATCTCGTTGCCCAGCCGGCCTGTATGATAGAGCGCCAGTATGATGTTCCGGTTGCAGCGGGCGCTGTAGATCCCGGCTGGTAGTCGATTGGCCGATTGCAAGACCTCCGTCCATCGCTCGCTTTGAGAGAGATAGTCCATTTCCAGTACGATCCGGGTCCGCGTGTCCAGCGAGAGCCAAGTGGCCGCAGCCGCACCGCTGAAGAACAATGCCGGCAGAGCCCACGTTGGCCATGATCGAACGGAGAAGCAGCGAGGCCTTGGGTGTGATGCACGACCGCCCTGGCGTGAGCGGTGAGCCGGTTTGGATACGGGATTTGCCGGTTTTGCGGGAGAAGGAGTCTCGCCGGTCTGAGTGTTTCCCCAGAGCACGCTCCCTGCCAGCACGGTGGGAAAGAACAGGTAGAGTGCCAGCGTACAGGACCAGCGCATCGGGGCGACGCCCGGCGCAGAGACGAGAAAACCGGCGTAGGTATCCGTAAAGGCGAGCCCTGATTTTACGGCTGCAATCCAGGGTACAACCAAAGCACAGGCCAGCATTGCACCGGCGAGTCGCCTTCGGTTGCCAAGCAACCATTCGTCGATCGCTACCAGTACGGCGAAGAGCAGACTGCTGGAGCCTGCCACATAGTATACGATAAGGAATGCAAGCAGGTACGTTATGAACCGCTTGACCGGTGCTGCGGGTGCCAGACGGATGTGAATCGCAAAACCTCCCAAAGCCGTCAGGACCGAAAGCGCAGGACCGAGTGGATGATTATAGGCACCGTACATCAGCAGGAGAATCGTGGCTGGCACGAAGGACAATACGTGGCCGTCCCTCCACCTGCCACGACGGATTATCCCCCCGGCGAAGCTGCCCATGCACCACGCTGCTGCGGTGGCGATCAGGGCTCCCACCCAGCCGAATGCATAGAATTGCGAGAGCAGCCGGGTCGCATACTCCACCAATCCTCCGGCGCGCCCCAGGTGCTCCTGCAAGAATGGCCAGTCTGTATGAAAGGCGAATGGCACATACGGTAGCAAGATCCCCAAGGCGTGATGGACCAGGCGAGGATCAATGACCTGCCAGACGTAGAGAAAGAAGAGCAAATAGAACAGTCCGGCCGTCATGCTGAACGGAAGGAACTTGTGGGGGATTGCCGCTTGTTTGGTTTCCACTTGGGACGCTCGGAAGTGCTCCGTTGTTCTGGCGACAGATGCACATTTTCCAGCTTACCAGGCAGTGCAAGTTGGCACAACTGTGAAGGCCTGGGCTAACAGCCCGTTGAACAAGTCACTTTCGGCCAGCTGAGTTGTCCAAGGGGCAAGTTTT